>NZ_JBFAKM010000006.1:0-133888 GCF_040655695.1 Polymorphospora sp. NPDC050346
GGCCCCGGGCGCGGCCCCCCGCTGGCCCCGCGCGGGGGGGGCCCCCCCGGGCCCGCCCCCCGCCGACGCGGAGTTCTCAGACGCGGGCGCGACGGGCCAGGCGCTCCGGGTCGAGAATGATGATGCTCTTGCCGTCGAGGCGGAGCCAGCCGCGCGAGGCGAAGTCGGCCAGGGCCTTGTTGACCGTCTCGCGGGAGGCGCCGACGAGCTGGGCGATCTCCTCCTGGGTCAGGTCGTGGGTCACCCGCAGCACGCCGCCGTCCCGGGTGCCGAACCGGCCGGCCATCTGGAGCAGGTTCTTGGCGACCCGGCCGGGCACGTCGGTGAAGATCAGGTCGGCGAGGTTGTCGTTCGTCCGGCGCAGCCTGCGGGCGAGCACCCGCAGCAACTGCTCGGCGATCTCCGGCCGGTTGTTGAGCCACGGCCGCAGGGCCTGCTTGCGCAGCCGGACCAGCCTGGTGTCGGTGACGGCGGTGGCGGTCGCGGTGCGCGGGCCGGGATCGAAGAGCGACAGTTCGCCGACCATGTCGGACGGACCCATCACGGCGATCAGGTTCTGCCGGCCGTCGGCCGCCCGCCGACCCACCTTGATCTTGCCGCTGAGCACGATATACAGACTGTCGCCGGGCTCTCCCTCGTTGAACACGATCTCGCCCTTACGGGCCTCGATCGTCTCCATCTCCTTGGCGAGCGCCTCGGCCGCTTCCGGGTCGACGCCCTGGAAGATCCCGCTGCGGGCCAGTACCTCGTCCATCGCGCACCTCCGCCTGCGCGCACGTCGCGCGCAGTCAGTCTAGGCGGACGCCGCTCGGAAACCGGACGTGCGCCCCTTGAAATCTTGAGTCCGGAGCGTAACCCACCCGACCCCGGACGCCGCTACGATACATCCCCCTCGGCCAGGCACTATTGCCTCCGAGTCCGGCCGCCGTAGCATCGTCCGATGCCCTCCGCGCCCACCCTCGCCGCGAGATCCGAAGAAGGTTTGGACGTACCGCTGCTCGTCTGGCGGCTGTCCCGGCCCCGGCTCGCGATCAGTTCGGCGCCGCTCGGCGGCGGGATCGGCGTACGGGAGTGGGTGGTCAACGCGACCGTGCCGATCTCGTACCGGCGGGACGACCCCGATGTCCACCTGACCGGGCTCGCCGACCAGCTCGGCCTGCGCGGGCCCGGGGTCGGGCTGCTCACCGGCGTCGACGTCGCCCGGGTCGTCGACGCGACCGACACCGGCGTACGGGTCTGGGCGACCGTCGGCCTGGGCAGCCCGACCTGGGCCGCGGCCGCCGGCGAGGAGGCCCCGGCGCGGGTCGGAACCGTCAACATCGTCGCCTGGGTGCCGGCCAGGTTGAGTGAGGCGGCACTGGTGAACGCGGTCGCCACCGTCACCGAGGCGAAGTCGCAGGCGCTCTGGGAGATCGGCGTCGAGGCCACCGGCACCGCCACCGACGCGGTGACCGTGCTCTGCCCGTCCGACGGCCCGGCCGAACCCTACGGCGGTCCCCGGTCCCGCTGGGGTGCGCCGCTGGCCCGGGCGGCACACCACGCGGTACGCGCCGGCGGGCCTGATTCGCGGACCGAGGTGCCGTGGTCGGTGCGGCACGAACGCTGAACCACCTCATCCGTACGGCCGTCGTCGCACACCCCGTCCGCCGGGTAGGGTCTGCGCGTTATGTATAGCGCCCACCAGGAACCGCGCCGGCGTAGCCGGCTGGGACAGATCTTCTCGGAGAGCCCGATAGTCGCCTTCGGGGCTGTCCTGGTTGTCCTGGTCGGCATTGGTCTGAGTGGATTCGCGGCGTTCACCGCGACCCGCAGCGCGCCCGCGCCGTCGGTCTGGCAGGGGTCCGCCTCGGCCGGCGGTGACCCCTCCGGCGCACCCGCGCCCAGCGCCACCGAACCCGCCCCCAAAGTGATCAGCATGTCGGCGACCGGCGACATCGTCATGGGCAACGCGCCCAACCGGCTGCCGCCCAACGGTGGCCAGGGCTTCTTCGACCCGGTCAAGGAGGCGCTCGTCGCCGACCTGGTGATGGGCAATCTGGAAGAGCCGCTGACCGAGGACACCGGCACCACCAAGTGCGGTGCGGGCTCCTCCGGCTGTCACGCGTTCCGGGCCCCGCCGTCGTACGCCGCCCACCTGCGCGACGCCGGCTTCGACCTGCTCAACCTCGCCAACAACCACGGCTACGACTACGGCCAGGCCGGCTACGAGAACACGACCCGGGCCCTCGAAGAGCACGGGATGCAGCACACCGGCCGGGCCGGCCAGATCACGATCGCCGACGTCGACGGCGTGAAGGTCGCGGTCCTCGGCTTCACGCCGTACTCGTGGACCAACAACCTGGTCAACATCGAGAAGGCCACCGAGATCGTCGAGGAGGCGGCCGGCCAGGCCGACCTGGTCGTGGTGCAGGTGCACATGGGCGCCGAGGGGGCGGACCGGACCAGGGTCAAGCCGGGCACGGAGATGTTCCTCGGCGAGAACCGGGGCGACCCGATCAAGTTCTCCCACGCCGTCATCGACGCCGGCGCCGACCTCGTGGTGGGCCACGGGCCACACGTGATGCGGGCGCTGGAGTTCTACAAGGGGCGGCTGATCGCCTACAGCCTCGGCAACTTCGCCGGGGGTGGCGGCACCCTCAACGGCAGCGGGCGGCTCGGCTACGGCGCGGTGCTCAAGGTGTCGATGACCGCCGACGGCACCTGGTCCGACGGGCAGTTGATCTCGACCATCATGAACGGGTCCGGATTGCCGACCATGGACGACCGGAAGCGTGGCCTCGACCTGGTGCGCGGCCTGTGCGAGTCCGACTTCCCGACCACCGCGCCGACCCTCGACGGCGAAGGCCGGATCACCCCGCCGGCCGGTGGCTGACCTCGGGCGTCAGACGGGCGACGTACGCTGGCCAGCGTGAGCCTGACCAATGCCCGGCCGGTCCGTGGCGCCGAAGCCGCCCGGAAGGCCGAACCGACCCGCCGCACCCGGAAAGTCGAGACCGAACTGGCCCGTAAGCGGCGGGCCCGGCGGATGGCACGGGCCCTCACCGAGACACACCCCGACGCACACTGCGAACTCGACCACGGCGACGCGCTCCAGCTCGCGGTGGCCACGATCCTTTCCGCGCAGTGCACCGACAAGCGGGTCAACGAGGTCACCCCGAAGCTGTTCGCCCGCTACCCGACGGCCGCCGACTACGCCGCGGCGGACCGCGCCGAGCTGGAACAGCTGATCAAGCCGACCGGTTTCTTCCGCAACAAGACGACGTCGCTGATCAACCTGGGGCAGGCGCTCGTCGAGCGGTACGACGGCGAGGTGCCGGGCCGCCTCACCGACCTGGTCACCCTGCCCGGCATCGGCCGCAAGACCGCCAACGTCATCCTCGGCAACGCCTTCGACGTCCCCGGCATCACCGTCGACACCCACTTCCAGCGGCTGGTCCGGCGCTGGGAATGGACCGACGAGACCGACCCGGTCAAGATCGAACACGCGGTCGGCGCCCTGATCGAGAAGCGCGACTGGACCATGCTGTCGCATCGGGTGATCTTCCACGGCCGCCGGGTCTGCCACGCCCGCAAGCCGGCCTGTGGCGCCTGCACGCTCGCCAGCCTCTGCCCGGCGTACGGCACCGGCCCCACCGACCCGACCGCCGCCAAGCTCCTCAAGGGGCCCCGCGCCCGTGACCTCGCGGCCGCGGCCGGGGTCGACCCCGACCTGGTGCCGGCGCAGGCGGCGGCCGCCGACGCACCGTGAAGCGGCCGGCACGCGCGACGCCGGGTCGCCGATGGCTGGCCGGGCTGCTGGCACCGGTCGCCCTACTCGTGGCCGGCTGCACAGCCGGCGACCCCGACGTCTCCCCGGATCCGGCGCCCGCCCCGTTCGCGGCCTGCGCCGGGCTCGCCGCACCACCGGCCGCCGCCGGCCCCGGGGCGACCGGGCGGCCCGGCCCCGACGACTCACCCCGCACGCCGGACGTCCCGGCGGCCGACGTGCCACAGCTTCCGGAGATCGAGCTGCCCTGCTTCACCGGCGGCGAGCCGGTCGCGATGACCGGAATCCAGGGGCCCGCGGTGATCAACGTGTGGGCGTCCTGGTGCGGGCCGTGCCGCAAGGAACTGCCGGCCTTCCAGCGCCTCGCCGACCGTTCGGCCGGACAACTTCACGTCGTCGGCGTCGACGTACGCGACCGGCGGGCAGCCGCCGTCTCCATCGCCGAGACGTACGGCCTGACCTTTCCCAACCTGTTCGACCCGGACGAGGAACTGCTGCGCGGCCTGGCCCGCAACTTCGTGCCGATGACGCTCTTCCTCGACGACACGGGCACCGTGCGACACCTCGACATCTCCGGCGCGCTCGACGACGCCACCCTCACCGCCCTCGTCGAAGAGCACCTCGGTGTGGTGGTAGGCCCGTGACCAGGACACCGCCGGGCTGGACCGTCCCGCTGCTCGACCGGGTGCGGACCGCCCGCACCGAGGACTTCACCCGGTTGCCGACCCCGGCGACCGGCCGCCCCAGCGCGGTGCTCGTGCTGCTCGGCGAGGAGCCGGACCACGGGCCGGACGTCCTGCTGCTCCAGCGGGCGGCGTCGATGCGCAACCACGCCGGGCAGCCGGCGTTCCCCGGCGGTGCCGCCGACCCGGGCGACGGCGGGCCGGTCGGCACCGCGCTACGCGAGGCCGAGGAGGAGGTCGGGCTCGACCCGACCAGCGTCACCGTCCTGGCCGAACTGCCCCGGCTGTGGATTCCGGTCAGCAACTTCGTGGTCACCCCGGTCCTGGCCTGGTGGCACCGGCCCCATCGGGTGCACCCGCGGGAGCCGGCCGAGGTCGCCCACGTCGCCCGGCTGCCGGTGGCCGAACTGGTCGACCCCGCCAACCGGCTCACCGTACGGGTACCGAGCGGCTGGCAGGGGCCGGCGTTCCAGGTCCGCGGGATGCTCGTCTGGGGTTTCACCGCCGGAGTGCTCGCGGCGCTGCTCGAAATGGGTGGCTGGGAGCAGCCCTGGCCCCGGCACCGCGTCACGGAGCTGCCCCGGTCGGTGCTGCGGCCGGCCCCGCCCAAGACCGCCGAGCCCGACGACGAGTTGACCGGCCCGATCGGCTGAGCCACCCGGCCCCGGCGTGCCCCGTCGCACGTCGCGGCCCGGGTCGCCACACACCCGTACGCTGGACAGGTGTCCGCCGTTGATGTTGTCCTGATACTGCTCATGTTGTTGTTCGCGATCAGCGGCTACCGGCAGGGATTCGTCATCGGCGTGATGTCGTTCACCGGGTTCCTCGGCGGCGCACTGGTCGGACTACAGGTCGGCCCACTGCTCGCCCAGCGGTTCGAGGACGCCGCCATCCGGGTCGTGGTCGCACTCATCGCCATCTTCGGCCTGGCCATCCTCTTCCAGACCCTGGCCGGCTGGCTCGGCTCCCACATCCGGCACGCGATCACCAGCCGGGCCGGCCGGCGGATCGACGACGTCGGCGGGGCACTGGTGTCACTGGTCGCGGTGCTCGTCGTCGCCTGGCTGGTCGCGGTGCCGCTCGGCTCGTCGTCGCTGCCCTGGCTGGCCAGTTCGGTACGGCACAGCGCCCTGCTCGGTGCCGTCGACCGGGTGCTGCCGGCGCAGGCGCAGGCACTGTCGCAGGCACTGCGCGACACCGTCGACACCAACGGTTTCCCCGACGTCTTCGGCGGGCTGGCACCGACCCGGGCCCGCGAGGTGTCGCCGCCCGACCCGGCACTTGCCGGTTCGCAGGTGGTCGCGAACGCACAGCGGTCGGTGGTGAAGGTGCTCGGCAGCGCCCCCAGCTGCTCCCGGCGGATCGAAGGCTCCGGCTTCGTCTACGCCGAGGAGCGGGTGATGACCAACGCGCACGTCGTCGCCGGCACCCGTAGCGTCTCGGTCGAGCTGAACGACCGCCGCTACAACGGCCGGGTCGTGGTCTACGACCCGGAACGCGACCTGGCGGTGATCTACGTACCGGGCCTGTCCGCCCCGGTGATGCCGTTCGCGGACCGGCCGGCCCAGGTCGAGGCGGACGCGATCGTGCTCGGCTTTCCGCGCGGCGGCCCGTACGACGCCCAGTCGGCCCGGGTGCGCGACGTCGGCGACATCACCGGTCCGGACATCTACGACTCCGGCAACGTGACCCGCGAGATCTACACCATCCGGGCGCTGGTCCGCAGCGGCAACTCCGGCGGTCCGCTGATCGGGCCGGACGGCCAGGTGCTGGGCGTCATCTTCGCCGCGGTCGCCGACGACCCCAACACCGGATTCGCCGTCACGGCGGCCGAGTCCGGGCCGGTCGCGGCGGCCGGCGTCGAACGCTCCCGCTCGGTCGACACCGGAGCCTGCTCCTGACCGAAATCGACCGGCGGCGACGGTCAGAGCGGCGGCCCGGACACCGGGCCACCGGAAACCGGAGCAACCCGGCGTCGTGACCGCCGGTCCGGGAGCCACCCGAGGCGCCAGGCCAGCAGGGTCGCGACGCCCAGCAGCGCCACCACCGCGGCCGCGCCGCCGACGACTCCCGTCCGGTCGAGTTCGTCGGTGTCGCCGGTCGGGGTGGCCGCCCATCCGCCACCGGGTCCGGTGGCCCGCCCCCCGCCGAACCGGCCCGGCCCGCCGTAGCCGCTGCCGGTCGGCGGCCCGGTCTCGTAGCCGGGCGCCGGGCCGAAGCGGGCGGTTCCCGGCCGCTCGTTGTTGTCCAGCTGGTTGCGGCCGACCTCCGGCACCGTCTCGGTGAGTGCGGCGAGCGGGTCGACCAGACCGAACCCGAACCGGTCGTCGCGGCCCGGCGCGCCGAGGTCACGGGCCGTGCTGGTCAGCCGGTGCACGATGTCGCCCGCCGACATCGCCGGCCACTTGGCACGGACCAGCGCCGCTGTCGCGGCGACCAGCGGAGCCGCGAAACTCGTGCCCTGCACCTGCCAGAAACCGCCGGGCCGGGCGCCGAGCAGGCCGGTCGCCGGCGCGCTGAGCACCGTCTCCGGGCCGGTGATCGCGCCGGACCAGAGCCGGTCGGTGGCCCGGTCCAGGCCCGTCACCGCGATCACCCCGGGCTCCCGGGCCGGATACCAGACCTCGCCGGCCGTGGACGGCGCGACGTTGCCGGTGCACGCCACCACCACGACGTTGTGGGTGAACGCGTAGTCGATCGCGGCTTCGAGGGCCGGGCTGGCACTGCCACCGCCCAGCGACAGGTTGATCACCTGGGCGCCGTTGTCGACGGCCCACCGTACGCCCCGGGCCACGATGAGCGCGTCGTCGTAGCGGTTCTCCTCGTCGAGCACGCGTACCGGCAGGATCCTGGCCCGTGGGGCCAGGCCGGCGACGCCGTCGTTGTCGTCGTTACGGCCGGCGATCAGGGCCGCCACCGTGGTGCCGTGCCCGACCGGGTCGTGCTGCCCCGCGCCCGCGACCGGGGCGGCGTCGGCGTCACCGTCCCGCGCGACCAGGTCGATGCCGGGCAACACCTGACCCACCAGGTCCGGATGGGACCCGTCCACTCCGGAGTCGACGACCGCCACCGTGACGCCCTCACCGGTCGACAGCCGCCACACCTCGTCGGCGCGCAGCGCGTCGAGCTGCCACTGCTGCTCGCGCACCGGATCGATGCGGACCGGCAGCGCGACCGGCTGCCCCGCCCCCACCCCGGCCGGTGGCGCTGCCACCGGTACGGCGAGCAGGCTCAGGAGGCCGAGCAGCGCCGCCCCGGCGGTGCGCCGTACGGCATTGTGGTGGCAGCGCCTCAACCCGGTCACACCCTGGCTTTCACACCCGGGGTGCGACCACCCCGGCAGCGGATCGATGCACGGAGGCTACCCGGTCCGTGGCCGGTACGGGACGTGTGTGGCCAAGGAATCAGTCGGTTGCCAGATAGGCGAGCTGGATCAGACGTACCCCTTCCCGGCGGGTGACCAGGCGCCCCCGGCCGGGTGGCATCGGCGTGGCCCGGACATTTCCGATCAAGGAGCCCTCGTCCGGCTGCCCGGACAGCAGGAGTCCGGGTGACGACAACTCGCGCAACCGCTGCATGAGCGGCTCGTACGCGGCCCGCGCCGCCCCTCCGGTCCGCCGGGCCAGCACCAGGTGCAGGCCGATGTCACGGGCCTGCGGCAGGTATTCCTCCAGCGCGGCCAGCGGGTTGCTCGGCCCGGTCGCCACCAGGTCGTAGTCGTCCACCAGGACGAACAGTTCCGGTCCGGTCCACCATGACCGGTCGCGCAACTCCTCTTCGGTCACGTCCGGGCGGAGCATCCGGCGCCGCATGTAGCCCGCCGCCGAGCCGATGAGTTCGGCGGTGACCGCCGCCGCCGTCCCGTACCCGATCTGGTGCTCGGTACGGATGGCGCCGAGCAGGCTGCGCCGGTAGTCGACCAGGATCACCCGGGCCTGCTCGGGGGTGAACCGGCTGGTGATGGTCGTGGCCAGGGCGCGCAGGAACGACGACTTGCCGCTCTCGGCGTCGCCGAAGACCAGCAGGTGCGGCTCACCGGCGAAGTCGAGCGACACCGGCCGCAGGTCCGTCTCGGCGATCCCGATCGGCAGCCGCAACCCTTCGGTGCGGTCCAGGTCCAGTTCGGCGTACGGCAGTCGCGGCGGAAGCAGCCGGACCCGGGGAGCCGGCTCGCCCGGCCACGCGCCGGCCACCGCCCGGGGCAGCGCACCGGGGTCACCGCCGGACCCGGCCAGCTCCGGCCGGGCGGCCAGCAGGTGCAGGCCGTCCGTGGTGATCCCGCGCCCCGGCGACTCCTTCGGCACGTTCGCGGCCGCCCGGCGGGACACGAACGAGTCGGTGGGCTCGCCGAGCCGCAGCTCGACCCGGGAACCGAAGAGGTCCCGGATGGACGGCCGGAGGTCGATCCACCGGCCGGCGGCGGCGACCAGGTGCACCCCGTACGACAGGCCGCGGGTGGCGATGTCGGTCAGCGCCTCGTCCAGGTCCTCGAACTCGTTGCGGATGGTCAGCCACCCGTCGACCACCAGGAACACGTCGCCGTACGGGTCGGTCGAACCGCCCGTGGCCCGCACGCGGCGGTAGCCGGCCATGTCGACGCCCAACTCGGCCAGCAACCGTTCCCGTTGCGCGAGCAGGCCCACCACGTCACCGACCGTCCGGCGTACCGCGGTGGGGTCCAGCCGGCCCGCCACCCCGCCGACGTGCGGCAGGTCGCGCAGCGCGGCCAGCGTGCCGCCGCCGAAGTCGAGGCAGTAGACCTGCACCTGCGCCGGGGTGTGGGTGAGGGCCAGCCCGCTGACCAGGGTCCGCAGCAGCGTCGACCGGCCGCTGCGCGGGCCACCGACGACCGCCACGTGGCCGCCCGCCCCGTCCAGGGCCAGCCACAGCACGTCACGGCGCTGCTCGTACGGCTTGTCGATCAGGGCGACCGGCACCTGGAGCGCGCCGTGCAGGTCGGGGTTGGCGACCGTCAGCCCGCGCTCCGGGTCGACGCCGACCGGGCCGAGCAGCTCGTCCAGGGCCGGCGACAGCCCGAGCGGCGGCAGCCAGACCCGGTGTGCCGGCGGGCCCTGGCCGTCCAGTCGGGACACCAGGATGTCCAGCAGCGTCGCCCCGCCGGCATCCTCGGCCGCGGGCGGCGGGGCGGCGGCCGGTTCGGCGACGGGCACGAGATGCGTCGAGTAGCCGAGAACCCGTACCCCGGTGGACCCTTCGCCGGCCGGACCGGGCCGGCCGGGCGTACGGTGTACACCGGAGACGTACGCTGCCCGGAACCGCACCAGTGGTTCGGTGTTGCCGGACTTCAGGTAGCCGTGGCCGGGGGAGCGCGGCAGCTCGTACGCGTCCGGCACACCCAGCACCGCCCGCGACTCCAGCGCGGAGAACGTCCGCAGCCCGATCCGGTACGACAGATGGGTGTCCAGGCCGCGCAGCCGGCCCTCCTCGAGCCGTTGCGAGGCGAGCAGCAGGTGCACCCCGAGCGAGCGGCCGACCCGTCCGATCTGGACGAACAGGTCGATGAAGTCGGGCTTGGCGGACAGCAGTTCGGAGAACTCGTCGCAGACGATCAGCAGCGACGGCAGCGGGGCGAGCGCGGCGCCGGCGGCCCGGGCCTTCTCGTAGTCGCGCAGGCTGGCGTGGTTGCCGGCCCGGCGCAGCAGCTCCTGCCGCCGGATCAGCTCGCCGTTGATCGCGTCGACCATCCGGTCGACCAGCGGCAGCTCGTCGGCGAGGTTGGTGATCACCGCCGCGGTGTGCGGCAGCCGATCGAGCGAGGCGAATGTCGCGCCGCCCTTGAAGTCGACCAGGACGAAGTTGAGCAGTTCGGACGAGTGGGTGGTGGCCAGGGCCAGCACCAGCGTCCGCAACACCTCCGACTTGCCGGAACCGGTCGCGCCGATGAGCAGCCCGTGCGGCCCCATGCCGTCCTGCGCGGACTCCTTCAGGTCGAGTTCGACCGGCGAACCGTCGGCACCGATCCCGATCGGCACCCGCAACCGGTCCCGGTCGGCCCGGGGTGCCCAGCCCTGCCGTACGGCGAAGTGGTGCGGGTCGCCGATGCCGACCAGGTCGGTGAATCCGGGGTCGGCGGCGAGCGCCGCCTGGGTGCCTCCCGCCGAGGCGACCAGGCGCAGCGGCGCGAGCCGGCGGGCGACGGCCTCGGCCTCGACCGGATCCAGCCGGTCGGCGGTGCCGACCGTCGCCGGGCCGTCCATCGAGTCGGTGTCGAGCCGGCCGGCCCGGACCTGGAGCACCAGGGTGCTGCGGTCGAGCAGGCGGGGCGGCGGGCCGTCCAGGTCGAGGACGGTGACCGCGTGGACGCCGTCGCCGGCCAGGTGCGCCGCACCGGTCAGGTCGCCGCCGTCGAGTACGACGACCACGTGCGGCCCGCCGCCCGCCGGACCGTGCGGACCGAACCGCGGCCGGCTGGCGAGCACCTCGTCGAGCAGCCCCTCCAACTCCGTCGCCGCACTCGTGACCAGGCGGACCGGGCCGAGCGCGTCGGTCCGGGTCGGGTGCAGCGCGTGCGGCAGCCACTTCACCCACTCCCACGCCGCACGCCGTTCCGGCCCGGCACAGACCGCGACGATCAGGTCGTCGGGGGCGTGGAAGACGGCGAGCTGGACCAGCATCGCCCGGGCCAGCGCCCGAGCCTCGGTGCCGGCCGGCGCCTCGCCACCCGGCCGGGGCCGGCCGCGCAGGTGGATCCGGGCGAAACCGCGCAGCGAAAGAGCCACCGGCAGGTCGGGGACCACCGAGTACGCGTCGAGGAAACGGCGCAGCGCGCCCGCCGTCATCGGCTCCAGGTCCGGAAGCGGCCGGGTGACCGGCGGGACGAGCGGGGTGGCCAGCGTCTGCGGCCCGACCCCGATCCGGACCACGCCGAAGTCCGGGTCGGTGGGCCGCCGCTCCCACAACCGGTGACTGTCGATGGTGGACCACAGCCGGGCCGGGTCGGGGTGCCGGTAGAGCAGGCCGGCCCGCTGCCGGGCGGCGGTCGAGCGGACCCGGCGGCGCAGGCTCGCCAGGTGGCGCAGGTATTCGCGCCGGGCGGTCATCATCTCCGACTTCTTCGGCGAGCCCGTCGCACTGCCCCACGTGGTGGCGAGCATGGCCAGCGACGACACCCCGAACATGGCACCGACCAGGTAGGAGTAGGCCCCGCCGCCCCGGCCGAACATCATCGCCATGGCGACCGCCCCGCCGAGCATCGGCAGCACCATCAGCAACTGCTGCCACCGGCCGCCGGTCGCCGGCGGGATCTCCGGCGGCGGCTCCACGGGCAGTTCGCCGGCCGGGATCTCCGGCGCCGGACGCCGCGCCGGCCGGCGGAACGCGACGGTGCTCATCCCGGTCGCGGGCCGTCGGCCCGGCTCCCGGCACCGTCCACACCCGACCGATCCAAGGTGGACATGATCCCCCCGTCACACGGACACCAGGACCGGCCCATGGTAGGTAAAGTGCCGTCGTCCGCGCTGACCCCGCGGGCCGGGCCAGGCGCCGCCCGCGCATCCCCGGCGCCACGCTCCGCCGCGCCGCACTCCGTACGCCCGACGTCTGGAGGACCGCCGATGAGCACCGGGCTGGCCCGAGTCACCGTGAGCACCCCCCGACGCCGGGTCGACGTCGCCGTCCCCGATCGGCTGCCGCTCGCCGAACTCCTGCCCGAACTGCTGCGCCACGCCGGCGAGGGACTCGCCGACGACGGGGAGCGGCACGGCGGTTGGGTGCTGCGCCGCACCGACGGTGCGCCGCTCACCGCCGGTCAGGGCCTGCAACCCCAGGGGGTACGCGACGGCGAGGTGCTGCACCTCGTACCCGCCCGCGCCCAGTGGCCCGAACTCGAATACGACGACGTCGTGGAGGTCATCGCCGACGCGGCCCGGCGTGGCGGCGGCTGGTCGGCCCGGGCGACCCGGACGGCGACCGTCGCCGGTGCCGGCGTGCCGCTCGCGGTCGGGCTGCTCACCCTCGTCCTGGCCGGCCCCGGCTGGCCGGTCGGGGCGTACGCCGGGCTCGCCGCCGCCGTACTGCTCACGCTCGCCGGCACGGTCGCGTCACGCGCGTACGGCGACGCCGTCGGCGGCGCGGCGCTGGGCGGGTTCGCGATGCCGTACGGCTTCATCGGCGGCGCGCTGCTGGTCGCCTCCGGGGATCCGGTCGGCCTTCCCGGGCCGCTGCGCTGGCTCGGCGGCCCGGAGCTGCTCGCCGCGTCCGTCGCGCTCCTGGTGGTCGCGGTGCTGGGCCTGGCCGGGGTGGCCGCCGTCGAGCGGGTCTTCGCCGCCGGCGTACTCGTCGGGGCGCTGGGCACGGCCACCGCCACCGCCGGCCTCTTCCTGCCCGCCGCCGGCGCGGCGGCGATCCTCACCGTGCTGCTGGTGTGCGGCATCGGGGTGCTGCCGCTACTGGCCATCCGGCTGGGCCAGCTGCCGATGCCACCGGTCACGCTGCCGTCCGGCACCGACAGCGCCGACGGCGCCGACGGCTTCCCGGCCACGGACGCCGCCCCCGACCGGGCGGGCACCGGGCCCGACCGGACGGACGCTGCCCGCGAACGGCCCGACCGGCGGCTGGTCCACTCGGCCGTCGCCCGTACCGAGGAACTGCTCGCCGGAATGCTCGTCGGGCACGCGCTGCTCACCGTCGCGGCCGCGACGGTGCTGGTCACCGCCGGCTGGGCCGGGCGGTCGCTGGTGGCGGTCGCCGCGGCGGCGCTGCTGCTGCGGTCGCGGCTCTTCGCGACCCGGGCGCAGCGGACCGCCCTGGTCACCGCCGGGCTGGCCGGGTTCGGGGTGCTCGGGGCGGCGCTGGCGGCCGACGCGGATCCGGCCGTCGGGTTCGCGGTACTCGTCGGCGGGCTGCCACTGGCGCTGCTGACGGTGGTCGCCGGGGCCACGTACGCCCGGCGCCCGCCGTCGCCCTACCTGGGCCGGGCGGCCGACCTGCTCGACACGGCTACGGTGCTGTCGCTGGTGCCGGTCGCCTGCGCGGTGCTCGGCCTCTACACACGGGCCCGGGACCTGCTCGGCTGAGCGGCTGACGGGATCCGGACAGAACCCGCCCGGCGGGAAACAGGCCGGCGAGAAACGAACGCGTGGCCCGGCCGGACCACGCGTTCGACCAGCGCGAAAGCTCAGTGGATCTCTTCGCCCTTGGCCACGGCTTCCTCGTGCCGGCGGTACGACGCCCGGATCTCCGCCTCGGCCTCGATGCGGCCGACCCAGGTCGCGCCCTCCACCGACTTGCCGGGCTCCAGGTCCTTGTAGACCTCGAAGAAGTGCTGGATCTCCAGCCGGTCGAACTCGCCGAGGTGGTGGATGTCGCGCAGGTGCTCCTGTCGCGGGTCCTCGAACGGCACGCACAGGACCTTGTCGTCGCCGCCTTTTTCGTCCGTCATCCGGAACATGCCGATGGTGCGGCACCGGATGAGGCACCCTGGGAACGTCGGCTCGGGCACCAGCACAAGGGCGTCCAGCGGGTCGCCGTCCTCGCCCAGGGTTCCCTCGATGAACCCGTAGTCGGCGGGGTACTGCGTCGAGGTGAAGAGTGTGCGGTCCAGCCGGATCCGGCCGGTCGCGTGGTCAACTTCGTATTTGTTGCGGTGACCCTTCGGGATCTCAACCGTCACGTCGAAATCCATCTTCACGCTCCCTCGTTGCCCACGCTGGCTAACGGACCAGGCGGCGCCAACCGGACGGATGTTGCCCCATCCGTCTCGGTCCGGGCACCGTCAGGTGTTCGGACGCAAGTAGTGTCGCGTAGTCAAGTTACGGATCTGGAGGAGGGGCCGGTGGGGAGGCAAGATTCACACTCTGGCCCGGTGGACGGGCCGCCGAACCCCAACGAGGGTTTCGACGGGCAGACCACCGGTGGACGCCCCCGACCTGCGGCCCACCCGGCTCCCGGACGATACCCCGGCGGACCGCCACCGGCTCCGCACGGCGCCGGTACGTCGCGCGGGCGGGCCGGGGTGCCCCCGCCGACCGGCCGGGCCAGCGTGCCGGTCCACCCGACGCAGGGCTGGTCGATCCCGATGGACGGGGTGTCCGGCGCCGCGCCGCACTCCCCGCCCGGGTCGCCACCCGCCGATCATGGTCCGCGCCCGGAACCCCGTACCTGGTCGATCCCACTCGATCAGGTGACCCCGCCACCGCCCGACCGGCCGGAGCAGCCGCGTCCGACCGGCCGGGTCAACATGCCGACCTGGTCGATCCCACTCGACCAGGCGACGCCACCGCAGGCCCGGCCGCCGGCCACCCCACCGGTGCCGCCCACACATCGCCCCGCCCCGGCCCGCCCGGCCGGCGGCGCACCCGACAACTGGGCGATCCCGCTCGACCAGGTACCCGGCCCGCCGGGTGCCGGCCAGCGACCGCCGGGTCGCCCCGGCCAGCCGGAGCCGGCCGCCGGGCAGCAGCCACCACCCGCGCCGCGTCCGGCCGCCGGGCCACCGCCCGCCGAGCCGCCCGTCCCCGCCCGTCGCCGGCGGCGGGGTCCGCTGGTCGCCGTGCTCGCCTCGGTGCTGGTCCTGGTCGCAGCGGCGGCCGGACTGGCCGTCGTACGGCCCGGACCGGTCGCCGGCTGGCTCGGCGGCGCCGACGGCGGGACGCCGACCGCCGACCCACCGGATCCCTTGCCGTCGCCGGTGCTCGACGGGGTGACCGCGAACGCGCCGATGCCGACCAGGGCCGGCGTGCAGGCCGCCATAGACCCGCTGGTCAACCCGCAGCAACTGGGCGGCCGGGTCAACATCTCGGTGCTCGACATCGCCACCGGCGAGGTGCTCTACGAGCGCGGACCCGACGCGCTGACCGTTCCGGCATCGACCACCAAACTGGTCACCGGCCTGACCGTGCTCGCCGCGCGTGGCCCGGGCTACCGGATCCCGACCCGGGCCGTGGCCGGCGCCCAGCCCGGCGAGGTCGTGCTGATCGGCGGCGGCGACCCCACCCTGGCCATGAACGCCACCGGCAGCTACCCGGGCGCGGCCCGCCTCGACCAGTTGGCCGGGCAGGTCAAGGCGGCGCTCGGCGGGGCCGTCCCGACCCGGGTCACCGTCGACTCCTCGCTCTACTCCGGCCCGATCTACGAGCCGGGCTGGGATTCCGACATCCCGACCGGCGGCTGCGGCGGCCCGATCATGGCGTTGATGACCGACGCCGCCCGCGCCAACCCGAAGAACGCCACCGGCTGCACCCGGCGGCTGAACAACCCGGACATCGCCGCCGGGCAGGCCTTCGCCAAGGCGCTCGGGATGCCGGCCGCCGCCGTCCAGGGCGTCACCCGGGGCACCGCGCCGACCGGCCCCGGCACACCGTCGGCCGACGCCAGCGGCGGTTCGGTGGTCAGCACCGCGCCGACGGCGACCGCCACCGGACCCGGTCCCGAGGGCGCCATGACCGCGCCCGGCACCGAACTCGGTCAGGTCCAGTCACCGCCGATGTACCGCCTGGTCGAGTTCATGCTCAGCGACAGCGAGAACCTGATCGCCGAGGCGTTGGCCCGGCAGGTGGCGCTCGCCCGCCAGCAGCCCGCCTCGTTCGCCGGAGGTGCGGCCGCGGTCGACGCCGTACTCGTCGAACTCGGGCTGCCCGAGGCGGAGAGCGGACTCGCCGACGGCAGCGGCCTGTCGCGGACCAACCGCCTCACCCCGTCCCTCCTCACCGACCTGATCATGCTCGCCGCCGGTGGCACCCGCCCGGAACTGGTCGGCATCTTCGGCGGCCTGCCCGTCGCCGGCTGGTCCGGAACCCTGAGCCACCGGTTCCGCAGCCCGGCCGCCGGCGGCGCCGCCGGAGCCGGCGTCGTACGCGCCAAGACCGGCACCCTCTCCGGGGTGAACGCGATCTCCGGCGTGGTCACGACCGCCGAGGGCCGGCTGCTGGCGTTCGCGATCCTGGCCGACCAGGTGCCCACCGACTCCAGCGTGGCGCAACCGGCCCTCGACCGGATCGCCGGCGCCCTGGCCTCCTGCGGCTGCCGCTGACAGCGGCCCGCGCCGCCGGCCCGGCTCCGAGCCGGGCCGGGGGTGTTCCGGCGCGGGTACGGTGGTTGCATGGCGCAGTTCGTGGACTGGGATCTTGCCGCTGCCACCGCGGGAGCACTGGGCAAGTCGGGACCGAGAGTCTCCTACGAGGAGGCCACCGAGGTCGTCGCCGACCTGCGGCGGCTGACCGACGAGGCCGCCGGGCACGTGGCGGAGTACACCGGGCTTCGGTCGCTGGTGGCCCACCCGCCGGTGCGGATCGTCGACCGGCGCGACTGGGCGGCGGTCAACATCGCCGGCCTCAGCGAGGTGATCACCCCGCTGGTCAACCGGCTGTCCGGCGACAAGCAGCCCGGCGCGCTGACCGACGCGGTCGGTTCCCGGCTCACCGGAGTACAGGCCGGTACGGTGCTCGCCTACCTGTCCGGCCGGGTGCTCGGGCAGTATGAGGTCTTCTCCGCCGATCCGGGCCAGCTCCTGCTCGTCGCGCCGAACATCGTCGAGGTGGAGCGCAAGCTCCAGGCCGACCCCCGCGACTTCCGTCTCTGGGTCTGCCTGCACGAGGTGACCCACCGCACCCAGTTCACCGCGGTGCCGTGGATGCGCGGGCACTTCTTCGGCGAGGTGCAGGCGTTCGTCGACGCCTCCCAGGCCGGTGGCGACAACCTCCTCGACCGGGTCCGGCGCGGCGTGGCCACCCTGTCCGACACCGTACGCAACCCGGACAGCCGGGCCAGCGTGCTGGACATCGTGCAGACGCCGGGGCAGCGGGCCGTGCTCGACCGGCTCACCGCGCTGATGACGCTGCTCGAGGGGCACGCGGAGTTCGTGATGGACGGGGTCGGCCCCGAGGTCATCCCGAGCGTCGGCCAGATCCGGGCGAAGTTCAACCGGCGCCGCGAGGCCGGCAATCCGATCGAGAAGGCGATCCGCAAGCTCCTCGGCATCGACGTCAAGATGCGTCAGTACGCCGAGGGCCGCAAGTTCGTGCACGGCGTCGTAGACCGGGTCGGGATGGCCGGCTTCAACAAGATCTTCAGCTCCCCGCTCACCCTGCCCCGGCTGGACGAACTCGGCGACCCGGGCGCGTGGGTGGCCCGCGTACACGGCCCGGTCGGGCCGGTCTCCGCCGCCGGCTGACCCGCCGCCAACCGACCGTGGCCGTCCTCGCCGCGCCGGTCGCCGCGGTCCGGCTCGCGGTCCGACGGGCACTCGACCAGGTCGGGTCCGCCCCGATTCCGGACCCGCCGGCCGCGACCGACCCGGTGCCCGGCACCCGGCGGGCCCGGGTGCTGGTCGCCTGCTCCGGTGGGGCCGACTCGCTGGCCCTGGCCGCGGCGGCGGTGTTCGTCGGCCCGCGACAGGGCGTCGACGTGGGGCTGGTGACCGTCGACCACGGCCTGCAGGCCGGTTCGGCGCGGCGGGCCCGGGCCGTAGCGGACTGGGCCGATCGGGCCGGGTTCGCGCCGGTCGAGGTCGCCACGGTCGAGGTCGCCGGCCGCCCCGGCGGGCCCGAGGCGGCCGCCCGGGACGCCCGCTACGAGGCACTCGTATCCGCCGCCCACCGGCACCGGGCCGGCACCGTACTGCTCGGGCACACCCGCGACGACCAGGCCGAGACCGTGCTGCTCGCCCTTGCCCGCGGGGCCGGACCGCGCGGGCTGGCCGGCATGCCGGCGGTCCGCGTCCTCGACGGCATCGCGCTGTGCCGGCCGCTGCTCGACGTCACCCGGGCGCAGACCCGCGCCGCGTGCGCCGCGCTCGACCTGGCTCCGTGGGACGACCCGCACAACACCGATCCGTCGTACGCCCGGGCCCGGGTCCGGTCCGACCTGCTGCCGGCGCTGGTCGAGGCGCTCGGCCCCGGCGTGGTGGGCAACCTGGCCCGCACCGCGGCGCTGGTCGCGGCCGACACCGCCGCGCTCGACGCGCTCGCCGCCGACCACCTGACGGCGGCCCGCGACCCGTCCGGCGGGCTGCGGGTCGCCGTGCTCGCCGCGCTGCCGGCCGCGCTGCGCGGCCGGGTCCTGCACGCCTGGGCCCGCGAGCTGGGCGCTGCCCCGGCCGCCCTGTCCCACCGGCACGTCGAGGCGCTCGACGCCCTCGTCACCGCCTGGCACGGACAGGGGCCGACCTTCCTGCCCGGCGGCATCCGGGTGGCCCGCCATGGCGGGCACCTCGGCGCCGGGTGAGACTGGCCGGATGCCGCACCCCAGACAACCCGTGTACGCCCCGCACGGCATCGTCGCCACCAGCCAGCCGCTGGCCGCGGCGGCCGGTACGGCGGTCCTGCGCCGCGGCGGCAACGCCGTCGACGCCGCACTGGCCACCGCGATCGCGCTGACCGTGGTGCAGCCCGGCTCCAACGACATCGGCGGCGACCTGTTCGCCATCGTGTGGGACGGACGGCGGCTGCACGGCCTCAACGCCTCGGGCCGGTCGCCGGCGGCGCTGACCCGCGCGGCGGTGCTCGCCGCGACCGGCGGCCGTGGGGCCGAGCCGAGCGCGGGGCACGGTGGTGCCCAGTCCGCCGCCCCCGGGCTGCCGGCCCGGGGCTGGCTGCCGGTGACCGTACCCGGGGCCCCGGCCGGCTGGCGGGACCTGCACGACCGGTTCGGCTCGCTGCCGTTCGCCGACCTCTTCGACGACGCCGTCCGGTACGCCGAACACGGCTTCCCGGTGTCGCCCGGGGTCGCCGCCGGCTGGGCCCGGTCGGTGCGTACCCACGCGGAGCTGGCCGGGCCGGAGTTCGCCGAGTGGGGCCGGGTCTTCACGGTCGGCGGGCGGGCACCCCGGGCCGGCGAGCGGTGGCGCAACCCGGCGGCGGCCGGGACACTGCGCCGGATCGCGGCCAGCGGTGCCGCCGACTTCTACCGGGGCGAGATCGCGACCGCGCTGGCCCGGTACGCCGCCGCGACCGGTGGCCTGGTGACCGCCGACGACCTGGCCGGGCACCGGTCCACCTGGGTCGACCCGGTGTCGGTGGCCTACCGCGGGCACGAGGTGTGGGAGCTGCCGCCGAACGGGCAGGGGGTGGCGGCGCTGATGGCGCTGGCCATCCTGGACGGGGTCGACCTGGCCGGGATGCCGGCCGCCGAGCGGCTGCACTGGCAGATCGAGGCGACGAAGCTCGGCTTCGCCGACGCCCACGCGTACGTCGCCGACCCGGAGCGGGTCCCCGTCCCGACGGCCGGACTGCTCGACCCCGCGTACGTCGCCGCACGGCGGGCGCTGGTCGGCGAGCGGGCCGGCACGCCGGGACCCGGCGACCCGGCCCGGGGTGGCACCGTCTACCTGTGCGCCGCCGACCGGGACGGGCTGATGGTGAGCCTCATCCAGTCCAACTACCTCGGCTTCGGGTCGTACGTCGTGGTGCCCGGCCTGGGCTTCGGTCTGCAGAACCGGGGTGCCGGGTTCAGCCTCGACCCGGACCATCCCAACGTCGTCGCGCCCGGCAAGCGGCCGTACCACACGATCATTCCCGGCTTCCTGACCCGCGGCGGCGAGCCGGTGGGGCCGTTCGGGGTGATGGGCGGCCACATGCAGCCACAGGGACACGTACAGGTCATCTCGTCGACGCTGGACGGCGGGCTCGACCCGCAGGCCGCCCTGGACGCGCCGCGCTGGTACTGGCACGCCGGCCGGTCGCTGCTCGTCGAGCCCGGACTCGACGGCGACGTGGTCGCCGACCTGCGCGGCCGGGGCCACGAGATCACCGTCGAGCCCGAGCCGTCGACCTTCGGCTACGGCCAGGCGATCTGGCGGCTGCCGGACGGCGGGTACGTCGCCGGTTCCGAACCGCGCGCCGACGGGCTGGCCGTGGGGTACTGATCCCGCGGCCGGCTCGGACCCGCTCGTGTTCCGGGCGGCTTGGACCGCTCGCGTTCCGGGTCGCTCAGACCCGCTCGCGGAAGGTGGCCCGGTAGGCGTGCGGGGTGGCGCCGACCCGGCGCCCGAAGTGGTGCCGCATCGCTGCCGCGTCACCGAAACCGGCCCGGACCGCGATCGCCTCGACGCTCAGCGCGGTCTCCTCCAGCAGGCGCCGGGCGAGCAGCACCCGCTGGTTGGTCAGCCAGTCGTGCGGCGTGGTGCCGGTCTCGGCCCGGAACCGGCGGGCGAACGTGCGGGGTGCCATGTGGGCGCGTCCGGCCAACTCCTCGACGGTGGTGGTCTTGTCGAGGTTGCCCATCAGCCAGCCGAGCACCGGTTCGAGGGTGGGCGCGTCCGGCGTACGCGGGATCGGCGCCTCGATGAACTGCGCCTGCCCCCCGTCGCGGTGCGGCGGTACGACCATCCGCCGGGCGAGCTTGGTGGCCAGCGCCGAGCCGTGTTCCTGCCGGACCAGGTGCAGGCAGGCGTCGATCCCGGCAGCCGTGCCGGCGCTGGTCAGCAGGTTGCCGTCCTGGACGTAGAGGGAGTTGCAGCGGACCCGGGCCAGCGGGTAGCGGTCGGCGAGCAGGTCGGCGTAGCGCCAGTGGGTGGTGCACTCCCGCCCGTCGAGCAGCCCGGCCTCGCCGAGCACGAAGGCGCCGGAGCAGACGCTGAGGACGTACGCCCCACGGTCCGCGGCCCGACGGAGCGCGTCGAGGGCCGCCGGCGGGATGGGGCTTCCCTCGGCGTGCGCCGGTACGGCCACGAGGTCGGCGTCCTCGACCGGGGTCAGGTCGGCGTCCGGCACGATGCTGAATCCGGAGCGGCTGCGGACCGGCCGGCCGTCGACGGTGCACACGTCGAACCGGTAGCCGGGGAACCCGTCGGCGGTGCGGTCGGTGCCGAAGACCTCGCAGAGCACGCCCAGTTCGAAGGCGGCGACCGGATCGAGGGCGAGCACGGCGACGGTACGGAGCATGCCGCCGAGCCTACGCCGAAGGTGGCAGGAAATCGAGGTTCAATGGCATCTCTGCCACTGGGCGGGCCGTCGACGGCGGCGGAGACTTCTACGTGACGTCCGGTGCGCACCGGCGGCGAAGCTCTCCAAGCCGACTCGAAAGGCTGACGCCGCCATGGAATTCTTCGTTCTTCTCGCTTTTGTCGGGCTGCTCGCGCTCGCCTCGGTCATCGGTGTGACCAGTGACACTCGCGATTCCGCCGACTGGAAACCCACCGACGAGGGCCGGCGCTGGCAGGCCAGCGCCTGACCCGTGACGGTGCGTGATCCGCCGCCCGCCGTACGTGGGGCAGCCAGCCGAAAAGCGCCTGCCCCGCTGACAGGCCGCAACCCGCGTACGGCAGGCTTAGGTCATGTCTGACGGCTCCTGGTACGACGCCGACATCGACCACGTGATCATCTCGGAAGCCCAGATCCGCGAGAAGACGGCGGAACTGGCCAAGCAGGTCTCCGTCGACTACGCCTCGGTCGAGGACGGTCTGCTGCTCGTCTGCGTGCTCAAGGGCGCGGTCATGTTCATGGCCGACTTCGCCCGGGCGCTCGGCCGCCACGGTCCCTCCACCGAGATGGAGTTCATGGCCGTCTCCTCCTACGGCCAGGGCACCACCTCGTCCGGGGTCGTACGCATCCTCAAGGACCTCGACCGCGACATCGCCGGCCGGCACGTCGTGGTCGTCGAGGACATCGTCGACTCCGGCCTCACCCTGTCGTGGCTGCTGAAATACCTGGAGTCCCGGTCGGCGGCCAGCGTCGAGGTGGTCGCCCTCTTCCGCAAGCCCGACGCGGTCAAGGTCTCGGTGCCGGTGAAGTACGTCGGCTTCGACATCCCGACCGAGTTCGTCGTCGGGTACGGCCTCGACTTCGGCGAGCGCTACCGCGAACTGCCGTACGTCGGGGTCCTCAAGCCCGAGGTCTACGCCCGGGCCTGACCACGTCGGCGTGTACAGGCCACTCTCAGGAACCGTCGTTACCGTGGACGGCGCCGGGAGCAGGCCGGCCCGGTTCCGAACCCAGCCCGGGGCGGTCCGGGGCGGCTGTCGCGGGGCCGCGAGCCCACACGCACACCCGGGACGGTGTCGCTGTGCGTAGACCGCCCCGAAACACTCGCGCCTCGCGCTCACGGTGTACCTTCGAATGACCGTGGCGCAGCAGATCAGTGTCGCGGGCAATCCGGCCATCCTGGCCGGTCGGACGGATCCCGGACGGACGGATCCCGGCCGACCAGCCGGTCCGGTCGGATCAGGGCCGGCCACCCAGGTCGGGTCGAAACCGGCTCCCGAGCCGGTCGAGAGGTCGCCACCGGCGGCTCCTGGCTAACCAGACGGCCAAGACGTCGATCAGGAGGGTCCGGGCGTTTCGGCGCTCGAAACAGTATGGAACGTACGCGTTTCTTCCGCCGCCCGGTGGTCTGGATCATCCTGGTGATCATCGGTGCGATCGCACTCAGTTCTTTCTTCACTGGCGGTCCGAGCTACCACAAGGTCGACACCTCGGTGATGCTCGAGCAGCTCAACAAGGGTGGCATCGAGAAGGCCGTCCTACAGGACAAGGAGCAGACGCTCCGGCTCGACCTCGCCGACCAGGCGCGGTTCGGCGACACCGACACCGACAAGATCGAGGCCCAGTTCCCGTACCAGGTGGGCGACGAGGTCTGGAACAGCGTGCTCGAGGCGAAGGCGGCCAACCGGATCACCGGCCCCGCCGACACCGAGGTGTCGCAGGACAACGTCTTCCTCACCCTGCTGGTCAACCTGCTGCCGATCGCGGTGCTGGTCATCCTGCTCCTGCTGTTCATGTCGCAGATGCAGGGCGGCGGCTCCCGGGTGCTCAACTTCGGCAAGTCCAAGGCGAAGATGATCACCAAGGACACGCCGAAGACGACGTTCGCCGACGTCGCCGGCTCCGAGGAGGCCGTGGAGGAACTCCACGAGATCAAGGACTTCCTCCAGAACCCGGCGAAGTACCAGGCGCTCGGCGCCAAGATCCCGAAGGGCGTCCTGCTCTTCGGCCCGCCCGGTACGGGTAAGACCCTGCTCGCCCGCGCGGTCGCCGGCGAGGCCGGCGTGCCCTTCTACTCGATCTCCGGTTCCGACTTCGTCGAGATGTTCGTCGGCGTCGGCGCCAGCCGGGTCCGCGACCTCTTCGAGCAGGCGAAGGCCAACGCCCCCGCCATCGTGTTCGTCGACGAGATCGACGCCGTCGGCCGGCACCGGGGTGCCGGTATGGGCGGTGGCCACGACGAGCGCGAGCAGACCCTCAACCAGCTCCTCGTCGAGATGGACGGCTTCGACACCAAGGGCGGCGTCATCCTGATCGCCGCCACCAACCGGCCCGACATCCTCGACCCCGCCCTGCTGCGGCCGGGTCGCTTCGACCGGCAGATCCCGGTCGACACCCCCGACATGGAGGGCCGCAAGGCCATCCTGCGGGTACACGCCAAGGGCAAGCCGTTCACCCCCGACGTCGACCTCGACGCGGTCGCCCGGCGTACCCCCGGCTTCAGCGGCGCCGACCTGGCGAACGTGATCAACGAAGCGGCCCTGCTGACCGCCCGCCAGGACAAGCGGGCGATCTCCAACGATTCGCTGGAGGAGTCGATCGACCGGGTGGTCGCCGGCCCGCAGCGGCGCACCCGGGTCATGGGCGACAACGAGAAGAAGATCACCGCCTACCACGAGGGCGGCCACGCGCTGGTCGCCTGGGCGCTGCCGCACGCCGCACCGGTGCACAAGGTGACGATCCTGTCCCGGGGCCGGTCGCTGGGACACACCCTGGTGCTGCCCACCGAGGACAAGTACACCCAGACCAGGGCCGAGATGATCGACACCCTGGCGTACGCGCTCGGCGGCCGGGCCGCCGAGGAACTGGTCTTCCACGAGCCGACCACCGGTGCCGGCAACGACATCGAGAAGGCCACCGCGCTCGCCCGTGCCATGATCACCCAGTACGGCATGAGCTCCAAGCTCGGTGCCATCAAGTACGGCACCAGCGGCGACGAGCCCTTCCTCGGCCGCAACATGGGCCACGAGCGGGACTACTCCGACGCGGTCGCCGCCGAGATCGACGGCGAGATGCGGGCGCTGATCGAACTCGCCCACGACGAGGCCTGGGAGATCCTGGTCGAATACCGGGACGTGCTCGACAACATCGTGCTGGAGTTGATGGAGAAGGAAACCATCTCCCAGACCGACATGGCCCGCATCTGCGCCCGGGTGGTCAAGCGGCCGCCGATGGCGCCGTACAACAACTTCGGCAAGCGCCAGCCGTCGACCGAGCCGCCGGTCCTCACGCCCGGCGAGAAGAACACGCTGAAGAAGCAGGCCGAGGCGGACGGGGCACAGGCCACCACCGTCGGCGGGCCCGCCGCGAACTCGGACGGCACACACTGAGCGCCGGCACGGGCTCCCGCCCCGACCCGGTCGAGGCGTTCCCGTCGCCCAACGGCCAGTCGGTCTCCTCGACCGAACCCGACGGCGACGACGCCCTCGACTACCTGGCCGCCCGGCTGGTCAACGGCAAGCTCACCGGCGTACCCGTCGAGCAGGCCGTCGACCTCGACCGGATCCAGCGCGCCGTACGCGAGATCCTCGTCGCGGTCGGGGAGGACCCCGACCGCGACGGGCTGCGGAACACCCCGGCCCGGGTCGCCCGGGCGTACGCCGAACTGTTCGCCGGCCTGCGCGTCGACCCCGCCCAGGTGCTCACCACCACCTTCGAGGCCAACCACGAGGAACTCGTGCTGGTCCGCGACATCGACGTGATGAGCCTGTGCGAGCACCACCTGCTGCCGTTCCACGGCGTGGCGCACATCGGCTACGTGCCCGGCACCCACGGCCGGATCACCGGTCTGTCCAAGCTCGCCCGGCTGGTGGAGGTCTACGCCCGCCGCCCCCAGGTGCAGGAACGGCTCACCTCGCAGATCGCGGATCTGCTGATGGCCAAGCTCGACCCGCGCGGCGTGATCGTCGTACTCGAGTGCGAGCACATGTGCATGGCCATGCGTGGCATCCAGAAGGCCGGGGCCAAGACCATCACCTCGGCCGTACGCGGCCTGCACCAGCGCAGCGCCAAATCCCGCGCCGAGGCGATGTCGCTCATCATCAACTCGTAGCGGGCGGCGGCCCTATCCGTTGATCCGGTCGGCAACCGACCACAGGCACAGCACCAGCATCGGGGCACCACACACCAGAGCCCCGACCAGAGCGGTGCGTTCGACCCGGGCACCGGGTGCCGGCCGGAAGACGAAACCGACGACCAGCCAGCCGAGGGCGAACGCCGCCACCGGCAGCCCGGCCCCGCACAGCAGCACGGCGAGGTCCGGCGACCGCTCCCCGGACACCAGGTAGAGGGCCACCTCGATGACCAGGACCACGAGAGCGAACGGGCCGTACACGAGCAGGTTGCGCAGCCACGGAGCGCCCGCGCCGCGCGGCGGGTCGGGCAGCGTACCCGCCGCCGCGGCGTCCGCCACATCCACGATCGACCGGCTTCGCCGCAGTGCCGCCACGACCGCCCCCGGGCCGCCACCCATCCCCGCCGCCTCCGCCGCCACCTCGGCCGGCTCCGGCACCAGATCACGGTCCCGGACCCCCAGCTCACGCAGACGCGACTGTTGCGGCACGAGTCGGGCCCGTACCCCGGTCAGCTCGTCGCGGGCGGCCTGGACCGCCTGCGCCTGCTCGCTCGCGGCCTGGGCCGCGGCCCGGCGTACCGCGTCCAGCCGCTGCGCGGCCGCCAGATAGTCACGCCACGCGTCCGCGGTCGGCTCCGGCCCGGTCATGCGTCCCGCTCCGGACCGGTGAACGGCACGATCACCGCCGTACGGTCGGTGTGCCGGTCGTGGAGCAACGCCCGGTTGGGCCGAGGCTGCCAGTCGACCGGGCGACCGACCAGCGCCGACACCTCGGTGCCGGGCACGTTGAGGAAGAGCAGGCCGGCCACGTCGTCGCGGGCCGCGGTGCCGCCCAACTCCTCGGCGAACCGGCGCGTCCCACGCCACCACGACAGCAGATGGACCCCGCGGCCGGGACCGTGCCGCAGCAGCTCCCGAAGCCGCTCCGCCGGCAGCGAGTCCGTACCCACCGTGTCCATGCCGAAGACCACCAGATAGCCGGGACGATCCAGGCCCAGCGCCCCGGTCAGGCCCGCCACGTCGACACTCTCGACCTCCTGCCGCCCGGCCAACTCCGCCACCAACCCGTTCGCGGCCGAATCGCCGTCACCCACCAACGAGGCCACGACGAACCGCACCGTACCCGGCGCGTGCTGCACAGCCAGACTGCGGGCCGCCGCCGCCAGCACGTCCGCGCCGGCCGGGTCCGGGCCGAGCACCGCCAGATGCCGGCCCGGCGAGGCGTCGAGCGGAAAGGACGCGGTCGACAACTGGACATCGACCGTCCGGCCCACCAGCGCCGCCGGCCGCGCCGACCGGCCCGCCAGCGCCGCCAGGTAGGTCGGATCGTCGTCGAGACGCTGCTCCGCGTACCCGGCGAACACCGGCGGCGGTGTCGCCTCCGGCGGCCGGGCCTCCCACAACCGGTGCCGCAGCGCCGACAGCGCCGCCCGGTCGGCGTGCGGATCCGGAAACCGGACGATGCGCTCGTGCCCCCGGGTCGCGCCCCGCGGCCCACCCAACCCACCTGCGGTGTTGACGACCGCCGTACCCAGCGGCAGGCCGGCGGCCGCGTCGTTGGCGGGCTCCAGGACCTCACCGCCGCCGGGCAGGGCGACCCGTACCGGGAACTGTCCGAAGATCGCGTCACGCTTGGCGTACAGCGCCTCGACCCCCAGCACTGTCTGGCTCGCGAGCACCAGGTGGATGCCGTACGACCGGCCCTTGCGGGCCAGCGACTCCAGCAGGTCCACCGCCTCGCCCGCCAGCCGGTCGCCGCCGGCCAACAGCACCTGGAACTCGTCCACCACACACACCAGCCGCGGCAGCCGCTGACGCTCGCGCAACTCGGCGAAGCGGGTCACCCCGGCCCGCTTGTACGCCACCGAACGTCGGGTCATCTCCGCGTCGAGGTCGCGGAGCACCGCGAGCCCGTACTCCCGGTCGGACTCGACACCGACCGCCCGTGCCTGCGGCAACCACGTCTGATCCCGGTCGGTCGGCACGAACTCGGCGAAGGAGACGCCTTCCTTGAAGTCGAGCAGGTAGAGCGTCAACTCCGCCGGACCGTACCGGGCACAGAGTCCATAGAGGACGTTGACGAGGAACGCCGTCTTGCCGGAGCCCGACCGCCCGCCGACCATCCAGTGCGGCGTCAGGTCGTTGAACTGGAGCAACACCGGACGATCGCCGTCCTGGCCCACCGTCGTCGCCAGCCCCGCCGACGACTCCTCGGTCCACGACCCGTCGGCATCGTCGGGCAGCAGGTCACGCAGCGACAGCCGCGACCGGGCGTCGAACCGGTCGGCCAACTCCTGACACACCCGGTCGAACAGGTGGGCCGGCGGGTCCTCGTCGAGGAAGACCGGAGAATTCAGCCCGGTCGACGGCAGATGCGGTGCCGGACTGCCGAACGACCCACCCGGCGGATCACTGATCAGCGCGTACGGATTCCGCAACGTGACCATCGTGGTCCGCGGCAACGGCGCCTGAGTGGTCTCCGCGGTCAACGGCGGTGGCGGCCAGCCGGCCACGATCAGGTGCAACCCGGCCGCCGGACCGTGCTGCGCCAGGGCGGCGATCCGGGCCAGATCACCACCCTCGGTCAGCTCCGGCAGCGACGCGATCACCACCAGCAACGTACGATCCCGGCGGTTGTGCCGGGCCGCGGCGGGACGGGCCGGCCGTACCCACTGCTCGGCCTCGGCCAACACCGCCCGCAGCCCGGTGCGGTCGGAGACCGGCGGCGGCATCAGACCGGCATCGGCAAGCGGGGCGAACGGCGCGAAGACCGTACCCATCCCGGCCGCGTCGACCGCGCGGACCAGCAGCGAACCGGCCGGCGCGGCCGCGAGCAGCCGCAGCAACACGGCCCGGATCAGACCCGAGACCCGCGCGTCCCGGGCATCGGCGTCGATGGTCAGATGACCGGTGCCGAGGAGCGGGACGATCGCCGGGAATCGGGCATCGTCCAACGGCTGCGCCGTACCGATCCGGACGAACTCCGGCAGCCCCGGCCCACCGAGCGGCGTCTCCGCCGACTGCGCCTCCAACGGCCCGCCGAGCCAACCCGGCGCCAGCAAGGCCGCCGCGGCCCGCAGCCGCTCGGCCAGATCATGCTGCTCCCGCCGGTCGGCCGGAGCCGGTCGGGTGGCGTCGAGGGCGCCACCGGCCGCCGCCACCACCGCCGCGGCCTGCCGGTGCAACGCGGCAGCCCGGCTCGCCCGCCCCTTCAAGCTGGCCACCCCGTCCGCCTTTCGTCGTGGCCGGCACGTCCGTCGAAAGACGACCGTATCCCAAGAACCGCACCGCCTTTCACGGACGCGCAGGCAGTGCGGCCAGGGTCGACGGGGTGACTACGCATAGTTAACGATCGAGCCGTTGTGGTTACGGAGATGGAGGTTCGTGCCCGTTGGGTCGGGGCGCCAGGGCCGATAACCTCGGTACGTGGAATCAGCGATGCCTCCGGTGCAGCCCGGTCAGCGGTCCGCGTACGGGCCCGGCGGTTCGATGCCCCGGGTACGGCGGCTCCGGCTGGTGCTGTCGGTGTTGGGCGGGATGATCGCGTTGCTCTGCGTCGGTGGGGCGGGGGTGGTGTACGTCGCGTACGACACCGTGACCCAGCCGGACCGCAGCGCCCCGGACGTCGTTGTCTCCAGCTACCTACGCGCGGTGTTCGTCGAACGTGACGAGGTCAAAGCGGCCATCTTCACCTGCCCAGAGGCTGCCCGGCTGGCTCCGCTGTTGCTGCTTCGTGCGGACCTGTTGAGCCGTGAGCAGGAGTTCGGCACTCAGTTCAACGTCTCGTGGGGAAGCCTGGGAACGGCCATGCGCGATGAGTTTGCCGAGGTCACGCTGGAGCTGAAGATTTCCGCCGTGGTCGATGGCTTCGAGCAGAGCGACCTTCAGGACTGGCGTTTTGAGCTGGCAGAGTCCGACAGTTGGCGGGTGTGTGCCGCGACAGAGAATGCCTAGTGTCACTCGATCCAGAGAAGATGGACCGGCACTTCGAGTGTCTTGGGTGGCTGACCCGTCCAGGCCCAGCGGTACCAGTCCATCTCGGTGGCGACCCGTACGCAGATGTCCCCGTCGCTGCTCGTGTGCATGTCGGTGACCGCGCGCAGATCGCGCCGCTCCACCCCGTCGGAGACCTCGACCACCCGCCGACCGACCAGCGCGTCGGCATCCACCACCGGTACCGGATCGCGGCGGGCCGGCGCGTCGAGCGAGACCAGCCGCGAGAGCACGTCGGTGCGCGACGGGCGGTCGGAACTCGCCGGTCCGACCATCTCCAGCCACACCCGTTCGGCGGGTACCAACGGCGCGAACACCTCGATCTGCTCCGTCTCGGCGCGGTACCAGTCCTGTTCGACGATGACCGGCACGTAGCTACGACTGCCCTGCACGACCGTCTCGTCGGCGCGGAGGTCCGTGCGCCAGCCGAGGCCGGGCAGCCCGACGACGACCCGCCGTCCGCGTAGGTCGTTCCGGCCAGCGGCCGGGGCGGGAACGATCGGCCGCGGTGGCCGCGGCGCCCAGTCGGGCTGGTCTGCGAACGGGTCCGGGATCGGCTCTCCACCCATCAGCGTCCCCGGATCATGTACCGGCCCCCAGGGGGGCGCCCACGTCCCGCATGAATCGCACCGGGTCGACCGCGCCGCGGCTGCTCCGGTCGCCGTTGATGTGCACCTCGAAGTGCAGGTGCGGACCGGAGGAGCGGCCGCTGGTGCCGACCAGTCCGATGACCTGACCGGCCGCGACCTTCTCGCCGACGGCGACGTGCGGCCGGCTGACCATGTGGCAGTACCGGGTGACGATGTTGCCGGCATGGAGCATGTCGACGTACCAGCCGCACCCCGCGGTGGACGGGGAGCCGTCCGAGTCGCAGGACCAGGGTGGTGCGCTGTCGGCGTCACACCGGGAGACCAGCACCCGCCCGGCGGCGGCGGCGCGGATCGGCGTACCGCGGCCGGAACCGAGGTCGACCCCGTGGTGGCTCGGCCGGGCCGCGGTCCGGAATGCGGAGACGATGCCCTCGCCGACCGGCGCGGTCCAGCCGGACGCGGCGACCTCACCGTCCGTCGCGCAGCGCAGATCGGAGACCGCACCGGCCGCCCGCGCCGCACCGTCGGCCAGGATGTTGACGATCTGCGTGGCGAGCGGTTCGTGCTTCGCGTACGCGTCGGGGAAGGCACTGACCTGTACCTTCTGGGCCGCCTCGGTGAGCGGCATCTGCTGCCAGCCTTTGACGGTGAGCAGTTTCTGGTAGAACTTGCGGGACGCGTAGACCGGATCCTGGAGCTGGGCCGGCGTGCCCCAGCCCTGGCTGGGCCGCTGCTGGAATAACCCCACCGAGTCGTGGTCGTTGTCGGCGCCCAGGTGGGGCAGGTTCGACAGCGCCGACTCCTGCATCGCGGTCGCCACCGCCACGACCCAGCCCTTGGGCGGCACGGACATTTCCGCACCCACGTTGATGATGACGGCCGCGTTGCGGATCTGCGCCTCACCGTACGGGTCGATCCGGGGCAGGTCGCCGTTGGCGTCGACCGGGCCACTCTCGCCACAGCCGAAGCTGGACAGCAGGAGGGAGTCGTCCTCCGTCGCCGGGTCGGTGAGGAAGAGTGCGGTCACCCCGCCGGCGCAGCAGAGCGCCACCAGCACGGTGGTGATTCCGAGGGCCAGCACTCCGCGCCATCGCCGGCGTCGGCTGCCGCCCGTGGTCATGCCCGCTCCCAGTCGACACCGTCGACCAGCCAGCGGTCCGCCGAGGTGACCATCCGCAGCCGTAGCCGACCGGAGTCGACCGGGACCGTCGCGTCGGCGAGCCCTTCGGCGTACGGGGTCAGGGCGGGATCGCCGGTCACCCGGCTGGCGGGCACGACCGCCGGGTCCACCCCGCTCAGTTTGTCGGCGAGCGCGGCCGTCGAGTGCGGGAGCAGCGCCGCGTGCCAGTCCTCGGCCGAGACGTCCTGATGGTTCACCCAGGCCGCGGCGAAGGCGCGGGCGACGGTTTCCGGCGCGGGTGTGCCCGGCCGGGCCTTGATCGACGGTTGCGGTGGTGGCGACACCACCCCGTCGTCACCGGTACCCGGGTCGATGGTGACCAGGGGACGCACCGGTGCCCCTCGGGGCACCTCGTCACCGGTCCCGTCCGGTCCGGACACCAGCCGGGCCAGTGCCACGATGCCGAAGATCGCTATGCCGAGCGCGACGGCGACCCACACCCGGGACCGGAAGACGCCGACGACGAGGCGTTCCAGCGCGCGTCTCAACCGGTCACCTCGCCTCGGTACGCACCCGCGGCGCCGGCTCGGGCGTCGTGCGGTCGCTGGAGCCCGGACGGTAGATGGCGAAGGAGGGAGCACTCTCCGGGACGTCCGGTTCGGTCCACTGCGCGGGGCGCCGTGGCCGGACCGGTGGCCGTGACGGTTCGGGGGAAGTGGTGGCCGCCGGTTCCGCCACCGACGACGGTGCCTTCTCCCCGGAGCGTTCCCGGCCCTCGGAGGAATGCGCCGGATCCTCCAGCCGCGCCTCCGGGCGCAGGTTGGACTGTTCGACGACAACCTGCCGACGTTTGCCGGACTGCGGTTCCGCGGAGCCACCCGGTTCGGCGCTGTTGAGTTTCGCGGCCTCGCGCATGTCCTTGAAGAACTGGCGGTGCCACGAGCCGGCCGAGGTGACCGCGGCGGTGGCGTCCTTGCCGCCGAGTTGGGTGATCCGCCGGTACGGCCGGAGCAACAGCCACCCGACCACGCCGCAGAGCCAGACCAGCACCACCTGTAGCCAGCCCGGCAGGGTCGGGGTGCTCATCACCAGATCGACCGCCAGGAGGTAGACGGCCGCACCGGTACCGAAGATCGCGATGTTGAAGATGGCGGCCACGACGGCGTTTCCGAGTCGCCGGATGCCGGCGCTGGCCGGGCGCATCAACCCGACCGTGCCGAGGATCGGTGCGGCGACGACCGCCCACCGGAAGATCAGGAATCCGAGCAGTACCAGCAGCGACGCGGTGAGATCGAACATTGCGAACAGGAGCGCGGCGAGCACGGCGATGAAGCCCGCCCCCACCCGGTCCATGTCCCGGGTGCCCTGGAGGTACTCGTAGGCCTCCGGATCCTCGGCCCGGATCTGCTCGGCGACCTTCATCCACTGCCGGCCCTTTGCTGCGATGGTCGCGTCGCGGTCCGCCGGATTCGTCCGAAGCCGTTCGGCTTCCTGCCACGACAGCGACTTGGCATCGTAGAGCGCGCGCCCGTACTTCCGGGCCGTCTCGGTGTCCGCGGAGCCGAGCACGCCGCGCAGCCAGTTCCGGTAGAGCATCGTCTCGGTGGACGTGTCACTGGCCCGTACCGCGGGTGGTCGTTTGTCGATGCAAGCGTCGGGATTGGGGACGGCGCATTTGTCCGGTGGCACGTCTCTGGCCGCTGGGCCGACCGCATCGTGTACGACGCCCAGGCCGCTCACCAGGGCCCGGTCCGCGATGTTGGCCGATGCCACCGGCCACGCCGCCACGGCGGTCACCGCCACCATCACGAACACCGCCCATCCGGCGGTCGTCATGGCGTTGCTCATGTCGGACTGCCGGGAGCGCCAGATGAGGTAGAGCCCCACCACGCACAGCGTGACGATGCCGAAGACGCTGAACACCTTCTGGTAGATCGCCTTCGTGGCCTGCTCGACCAGCGGATCGGCCCAGCCCCACATCGACTGGGGGCTCCAGGCCCGTTCCCGTAGCGCGTTCGAGGCACCGATGATGGCGGTGGCGATCATGAACTCGCCGTTGGCGATCGTCGTGGTGACCCGGTATTCCGGGTGTAGCAGTGTCGAGGCGCAGCCGCCCTCGATGTCGTACGTGGTGTAGCTGTAGCCGGCGTAGCCGTAGTCGCTGTAGAGGCCCTGCGGGCCGGGAAGCTTCGAGGAATCGGGCCGCCCGGCGAACCAGCCGGCCAGTCCGGAGTCGGGAGTGCCCGGAGTCGGGGCGGTCAGGCACTGGGCGCGGGCCTCGGTGACGTCCTGGAGGCGGTCGACGCAGGCCCGGAAATCGGCCTGCCACTGCTCGGTGGTGCAGAGTTCGGCCGGGGCCCGGGCCGGCAGCGGGGCGGCTTGCGCCGGGCTTGCCCCCAGCGCCGGCCACGACACGGTCGCCACCGCACCGACGAGTACGGCGAGGAGCATGGCCATGGCCCGCCTGGCCATGTCAGGACTCCAGATCCGGCAGTTCGGAGGTGAGGGCTGTGGGTGTCGGTGTCATCGCGGCCGGTGTGGTGTCGAGGTGGTCGAGCAGACCCTCGACGTACGACACGTCCACGCGTACCTTCTGCACGCGACCGTCCACATCACGCATGACGAACTCCCGGAAGCCGAGCCGAGAAGCCGATGACGCATCCACGTTGGACAGGGAAGCCAGGGTCGCCTCGTAGCCGTCGTTGACCGGCACCCGGAGCAGCCGCAGCGCCTCCGAGGCGATCTCTTCGTCCTCGGCGATGCGGCCGACGAAGACGGTGGAGACGAGGTTCTGTACGTCGAGCCCGAGGATGTCGCGCGGGTTCTGCGACGCGACCAGGGCGGACAGGTTCCACTTGCGGGAGTCGCGGGCCAGCCGGACCAGGAACGAGCGTCCGGAGCGCCACCCCTCCATGAAGTGTGCCTCGTCGAGGCCGACCAGTTTGCGGGACGACATGGAGCCGCCGTAGCAGCGCCGTACGGCGAGCCGGTGCGCGGTGTGCAGCATCGGCAGGGCGAGGGCTTCCTCGGCCGACCAGTACTCGCGTTCGATCTTGAGGTCGGGCAGCCGCAGACCGGCCATGGTGATGACGGTCAGGGTGGCGTCGGCGCCCAGTAGCCCCTCCGGCGGGCGGCCGAAGAAGAGCAGGGCCAGCGGCATCTCGGCGGTGTCGAGGAGCAGGTTGGCGAGTTCGCGCCCCTCGTGGTCGTCGAGGCCGGCCAGGCAGGCGACCACGTCGTCGAGCGTCGAGGTCTCCTCGGCCGGTACCTGCCGTACGGCGTGCCGCAGCAGGGTCGCCGTGGACGCCTCCCGGGCGACCTGCGGCGGCACGAGCATCATGCAGATGTCCTGGACCAACATGCGGCGTTCGGCGCGGGCGTTGGAGACGGCGATGTCGAACTCGCGGTCGCCCGCCGCACCGGTCGGGAACTCCGACCGCAGCGGAGTCGGGATCAACGCGTACGGGGCGAGGGTGCCCTGCTCGGAGCCGGTCAGGTTGAGCACCCGCGAGTACGGCCGCAGCTCGGGCATCGCGCACAGCCGGGCGAGCGGTCCGGACGGGTCGAGCAGCGTCACCTGCACGCCCCGCCGGGCGGCGAGGTAGCCCAGCGCGCCGAGCAGGGTGGACTTGCCGCCGCCGGGTTCGGCGACGAAGACGGCCAGCCCGGAGCGTTCGCGGACCTCCATCGGGAAGTGCAGGTCGAGGAAGACCGGCCGGCGGCAGGTGCCGGCGGTCCGGCCGATCAGGTCACCGCGCCGGTCGCCGACGGTGGACGCGGCCTGTGGCAGCGCGGCGGCGAGCAGTTTCACCGGCATCCGGCGGACGTAACCGGTGTTGGCGATCGGCTCGCCGGGGATGAACTCCCGGGCCAACCAGTCCTGGCTCTTCGGATGCTGGAGCGCGATCCGCAGTTCGCGGGAGTAGAGCTGGATGAGCCGACGGGCCCGTTCGAGGCACTCCTCGCGGGTCTTTCCGCCGACCGCGATCCGGTGCCAGCCGTGCGCGCGGGCCGATTCCACCGGCAGCCCGGTGGTCATCTCGTCGCCGATCACCAGCGCCCGCTTGGCGAGCCGTTCCAGCTCCGGGGGCGCGTCGATGCCGTGCTCGGCGTAGTCGAGCTGCTGGGAGCGGATCATCCGGAGCCGGTGTTCGAGGTTCCGGAACGAGTCGTTGGAGCCCAGGATGTCGAATCGGGACGACAGCTCCATCGGCCACGGCAGCCGTTCGTGGAAGTGCAGCCACGGCTCGTGGCGTTCGGGGATCTCCAGCGGCTCCATCCGGCCGACGGCGAGTACGGCGACGTGCCGCTCCTCGCCGGTCATCCGGTTGACCAGCTTGACCGTGGAGCCGTACGGGGTGCGGTAGCGCTCGATCTGCTCGGTCAGGGCGAGCAGGTCGCCGCGTTCCCACCGGCCGTTGGTGACCGGTGACAGCACGCCGGGCGGCGCCATGCACAGTGCCACCGAGCGGTAGAGCAGCCACTCGAGCTCCTGCGACGTCACCCGGCGGCCGCGCATACCGAACGCGGCGAGCACCTCGTCGAACTGTTCGACCGTACGGCCGAGCTTGCGGCGTTCGCCCTCGCCGACGCCACGGCCGAAGGCCCGCAGTACCCGTTCGGCGAGCGAGTTGCCGATCGTACGGCGGGCGAAGGTCACCCCGAGGTAGGTCTGCCCCTCGGCGTGGTTGACCGACAGCAGGTGCCGCTGGGCGGCGACGAGGTGGTCGGACCACGACGCGGCCCCGGGTACGTCGGGCAGCGGGTTGGCCGTGTAGGTGTCGATCGTCCGGGCCCACTCGTCGGCGGGGAACGGCCGGGTGGTCCGGCGCAGATGCAGCCGGAACCCGGCGAGCCCGGCGTACTGCTCGGAGATCGCCGAAAGGAGGGCCTCCCGTTCGGCGTCCGGCCGGAAGGCCCACCGCACTTCGGGCAGCCAGTACCACGCGGTGACGGTGTTGGGGGCGAACGTCAGGTGGCCGGCGATCTCGGAGATGGCCAGCTCGATCGACGGGTCGCGGTCGCTGAACTTGACCTTGGGGGGTTTGACCCGGACCGGTTTCGCGGCGGGCTGCTTCCGGGGCCGGCCGCGCTTGTCGGTCGCCGGTTTGTCGGCGCGGCGCCGGCTCGGGACCACGTCCTCGTCGGGTGGGACGGAGGCCGGCAGGGCGGACGGCTCCACCGGAACCGGCTGCTGGGCGGGGCTCGTGAGCAGCTGGTCGATGGATGTGACCGGCTCGTCCGGAGCAACCGCGGCCGGTGGGGCGACCGGTGCTGTGACGTGGCGCGGTTCGGCGTCCGGCGGTACGACGACCGGAGCGGATGGCGTCGCCGGCGCCGGCGCCAGCTCGTGCCGTACCGGTTCGGGCCGGCGGTGGGCGGTGGGGCCCGGGTCCGGCTCCCAGGCCGGCGGCCGCTCGCGGCCGCCGGGCAGCTCCGGTCGGGGCCGGCGTGCCGGCGTCTCTGGCGAGGCGACCGGTCGGTTGGCCGCGGCGGCGGGTGGATCGACCCGTGGCGGCGATCCGGCGAAGAGGTCGAGGAACGGGGAGTCGATGTCGGCGTGCTCGGCCGACGTCGGGCGGCGCCCCGCCGGCGGTGCGGCCGGACGACCGCGGGGCGGTTGCGGCGCCTGGAAGACGGCGACCGCCCCGTGTCCGGGGCTCGCCACCAGCTCGCCGTCGGTGCCCGTCTCCTCGGCAAGATCAGGCTCGTGGTAGTCGCGTGACCGCGTACCGTCACGACGGTTGCCGGTCGGGCGGCCGGCCGAGCGGGATGGGCCCGGCGGAGTGGAACGGGTCATGCTCTCGCCCCACCCAGGTCGCCGGCGGGTGGCGGATTCCGCCGGATGTGTTCGCTCATACCAGTTCCTCCCGAACCCGGATGCGGGTGGCGATCAACCGGGGGTCGCGCCGTTCGACGGCCGGTTCGCGGGTGCGCCGCCAGTCGGTCAGTGCCGTCCGGATGACCATGCGTGCGGGCCGGTCGGGATCGACGTAGCGGAAGATGAACGAGGTCGTCACGATCGCCAGCGCGATTTCCCAGGCGGGGAACAGTTCGACGTTGAGCGTGAACATCCAGTGGATGAACATGTACAGCGGGACGAGCAGCATGAATAGGCCGTACTGGGCGTACGGGAGGTGTACCGGCAGCGTGTAGCCCGGCGGACCGAGGTAGACCAGTCGGGCCCGGTAGATGTCGTCGTCGGTGCGCAGCCGCATCTCGTGCCCCGCGCCCTATTCGAACATCAGATTGATCAGGTAATCCCCGACGAAGAACAGTGTGGCGGCGCCGGCGATGAAGGCGAGGCCGACGATCGCGATCGCCGAGCTGGTGAGCACCTTCGAGATCTCGCCCTTGCTGGCCCGGCCGATGAAGATCACGCCGAGTACGGCGAGCAGGATCGGGGCCACCTTGCTGGCCAGGAAGGTGACGACGCCCTCGGTGTTGAAGTCGGAGGGGGCCGGTTCGGCGGCGAGTATGGGGGCGAGCGCGTCGACCACCTGCGTGGCGCTCGTCCACGCCGCGTCGACCAGCTCTGTGGCGATCATCGGAAACCTCCCCGGTGCCCGGCCGGCGGAGCCGAGGCACTGCAGTTGTCAAGCCTTGCGAAGTGCCGAGTCGAGCATGGTCATGCTGACTCTGCGTCTCACCGCCACCGCGAATGGTGGTGATTTCTGGGCGTTTTGTGCAACTTTGGCCCATCCCCTCGCGCTTGGACGTCTGAATGATGCGCAATTCCAAAGCGTACGGTGCGCCCTGCTTAGGAACAAGCTACGAAGAGTGTGGCTGGTGGTGCTGGCGTGGCGCGAGGAATCGTACACCTGTTCTAAGAGGTGGTGGCAAGGGCTTCTCCGGCCCTGGGTACCGTCTAGCCGTGCCTGATCTGCTGCGCGCCGACCATCCGGTGGTGATGGGGGTACTCAACGTCACGCCGGACTCGTTCTCCGACGGCGGGCGGTACACCGATCTGGACGCCGCCGTACGACACGGGGTCGAGATGCGCGAGCAGGGTGCCGACCTGGTCGACATCGGCGGCGAGTCGACCCGTCCGGGTGCCGACCGGGTCGACGCCAGGACGGAGATCGCCCGCATCCTGCCGGTCGTCCGCGCGCTCGCCGACCTCGGCGTACCGATGAGCGTCGACACCACCCGGGCCAGCGTGGCGGACGCCGCCCTCGAGGCCGGCGCGACGGTCGTCAACGACGTGTCCGGCGGGCTGGCCGACCCCGCGATGGCCGGGGTGGTGGCCGCCGCCGGCTGTCCCTGGGTGCTGATGCACTGGCGCGGCCACTCGAAGCGGATGCGTGATCTCGCCAGCTACTCCGACGTCGTCCGCGACGTACGGGCCGAACTCGCCCGACGGATCGAGGCGGCGCTCGCCGCCGGCGTCGCCGCCGACCGCATCGTCATCGACCCCGGACTCGGCTTCGCCAAGGGCCCGCAGGACAACTGGCGGCTCACCATGGGCCTGCCGGAGCTGCTGTCGTTGGGGTATCCGCTGCTGTTCGCCGCCAGCCGCAAGTCGTACCTGGGACAATTGCTCGCCGGGCCGGACGGGACGCCACGGCCGACCGGTGGCCGTACGGCCGCCACCGTCGCCACCAGCGTGCTCGCGGTCGCGGCGGGAGCATGGGGGGTACGGGTGCACGACGTACGCGAGACCGTCGACGCCCTCGCGGTGTGGCGGGCCAGCGGGCGTCCCCGGCTGGCCCCCGCCCCGACCGCCGCGGCCGCGGACCCAGCACCGACCGTGGACCCGGCCCCGACCGCGGACCCCGGGACCGGCCCCGGGCAAGGCGCCCGGAGCACCGACGTCGAAGGAGGGCCGTCGCGATGACCGACCGGATCTCGCTGACCGGGCTGCGCGCCCACGGCCGGCACGGGGTCTTCGACTTCGAACGCGAGCAGGGCCAGGACTTCGTCGTCGATGTCGTGCTCGACGTCGACCTGCGGCCCGCGGCCGGCTCCGACGACGTCGGCGACACCGTCCACTACGGCGAACTCGCCGAACGTCTGGTCGCGGTGGTCACCGGCGAGCCGGTCAACCTGATCGAGACGCTGGCCGACCGGCTGGTGGCGGTGTGCCTGTCCGACGTACGGGTCAACTCGGCGACGGTCACGGTGCACAAGCCGCAGGCGCCGATCCCGCACGACTTCGCCGACGTCGCGGTCACCCTGACCCGGACCAGGCCGGGCACATGACCGGGCAGCGGAGCGCGGGCACCGGGAAACCCGGGACCCGGGCGGTGCTGTCGCTGGGCAGCAACCTCGGTGACCGGATCAGCCGGCTACGGGCGGCGGTGACGTCGTTCGACGACGTGCTGCTGGTCGCGTCCGGGGTCTACGAGACGCCGCCGTGGGGCGACGCCGACCAGCCGGCGTACCTGAACGCGGCGATCCTGGTCGAGGACGCGGAGGCCACGCCGCGGGAGTGGCTGGAACGGGCCCGGGCCGCCGAGGCGGCGGCCGGCCGGCAGCGGGACCCGGCCCGCCGCTTCGGGCCGCGCACCCTCGACGTAGACGTGATCGTGGTCTGGGACGCCGACGGCGAGCCGGTGCTCAGCGACGACCCGGAGCTGACCCTGCCGCACCCCCGGGCGCACCTGCGGGCCTTCGTGCTCCGGCCGTGGATCGACATCGACCCGTACGGGCGGCTGCCCGGCCACGGATGGCTGACCGACCTGCTCAACGCGGAGCCGCTGGCGAGCGAGGTCACGGACCTCAGCCCGCGACCGGATCTGCCACTAGAGTCGGTTTCGTGAGCGAACCGGACTCTTCCCGGCGTCGGCCGGCGCCCGAGCAGCCACGTCTGGGCCCGACCCGACCGGCCACGCTGGTCGTCGCCGGGCTGGCCGCGGCGGCGCTGGCCTGGCTCGTCATCAGCAATGTCTACTACCGGGCGTTCCCGGACCTGCCCTGGCTACCGACGGTGACGATCCTCGGTTTGGCCGTGCTGGAGGGCTACGCGGCCGTGAACACCCGGGCCCGGATCGATCGCCGGCCGGGGCGGGAGCCGGTGGAACCGCTGACGGTGGCGCGCTTCGTCGTGCTCGCCAAGGCGTCCTCGCTGGCCGCCTCGATATTCGCCGGCTTCTACGGCGGGATCGCCGCCTGGCTGCTGATCGAGCCGACGAAGGCGGCGTCCGACGACCTGCCCGCCGCCGTCGGCGGACTGGTCGCGTCGCTCGCGCTGGTCGGTGCCGCGCTGTGGCTGGAGCGGTCCTGCCGGGTGCCGGAGCGGCCCGACGAGGAGCAGCAGGCGGACGAGTCGCGGGAATGATCGGGAAAACCCCGGGCAGCGACAACAGATACGGGGGGTGACGCCCAGGCGGCCACGCGGGTACGGTGCGTCCGACTGGTTCGACCCCGCCGACGTCGTCGGATCGGGCCGGTCATCCGACCGACTCGGCGTCCCGACGGCAACGAAGGGCCAGGTAGTGGTCGGCTGAATGACCACAGGAGGCCCGTGAGATGTCGTACGACGAGTCGAGGTTGCCCCGACGTGACCCGTCGGGCACCGATCCGCTGTTCGGCTCGCGGAACGACTCGGCCCTCGACCCCGGACGCGACCCCGACCCCGATCCGCTTCCGGGGCGCCGCGCCCCTGGCGGCCCGGCTGCGACCAGCCCCGGCGGCGTCGCCACGACCGCGGCCGCCGGGTCCAGCACCGGCCCGGACGGGGCCGGCGATCGCCGTACGGCCGATCCGGGCACGACCGCGACGCAGCGCACCGTGCCGCCGGCCGTTCTCGAGGACGTCTTCGACGACCCGGCGCACGGCGAGCCCGGCCGTGACCGGATGGCGATCCACGTGGCGTGGGAGATCGTTCTGCTGCTCGGCGTGCTGGCGGTGGCGTTTCTGCTGTACCGGGAGAACCCCGACGCCCTACGCGTCGACGCGCTCGACTCGCTGCTGGTCTTCGCGGCCGCGCTCGGCCTGCTCACCCTCGCCACCGGCCTGACCCTGCGCGCCGGCACGCCGAATCTCGCCCTGGGACCGGTCGCGATCGCCGCGGCGCTGCACTTCGCGGAGCAGAGCGACCGGGGGGTCCTCGACACGGTCGCGGTCGCCGCGCTCGCCGCCGCCGCCCTCGGCGCGGTGATCGCCGTCGTGGTCGTCGGGTTCCACGTACCCGCGTGGGCCGCCACGCTCGGTGCCGCGCTCGCGGTCATGGTCTTCATCGGGCAGCGGTCGGCGCCCGTGACGGTGCAGAGCACGTACGACCCGACCGGGCAGGCACTGTACTTCTTCGGCGGGTTCGCCGCCCTCGCCCTGCTCGGTGGCCTGCTCGGCAGCATCCGGGCGATCCGCCGGACGGTCGGGCGGTTCCGGCCGGTCGCCGACCCGGCGCGCCGCCGGGGAGCACTGGCCGGTGCGCTCGCCGCGGCGGTACTCGTCTCGTCGATGCTGTTCGCCGTGGTGGCCGGGGTCCTCCTCGCCGGCGGCACGACCGGCCCGGTCGTGCCGACCCCGGGACTGGAGTGGACCGGGCTGGCGCTGGGCGCCACCCTGCTGGGCGGGACCAGCGTGTTCGGCCGGCGCGGCGGGATCTTCGGCAGCCTGCTGACCGTCGTGCTCGTCACGCTGTTCATCACGTACGCTGCGGAACGTGGTTGGGACGTCTCGCTGTACGCGGTGGCTGCCGCGACGATCGTGGCCGGGTTGGTGGTCAGCCGGCTGGTCGAGACGTTCGGGCGGCCGAGGTCGGCCACCGTACGTGACGAGGACTGGCTGAACGAGCCGGCGATCACCCGTACCTCGGGCTGGTCGGAGCTGCGGTCGCAGGATCCGGATTCGTGGTCGAGCGGGTTGCCGCCGCAGCCCGCCGACCGGCGGCTGGACTCGTGGGGCAGCGGCCGCTGGGGTTCGGAGGACCGCTGATCCGGCGTGTTCGGGGGCGCCGACACCCGGGCACCGGCCGTGCCGGCGGGACGATCAACGGTTACGCTCGGCCCATGAGCGAGCGAAGCGGGTGCGGGGCATGACCGAGTCGTCCGGCGGCGTGTCCGGCCCCGAGTTCGCCGAGCTGGACGCCCTGCCGACCGAGGAACTGCGCGAGCGGGCCTTCGCCACGGCGCGGGAAAACCGGGACGTGGCCTTCTTCTGGTCGGTCCTGCGGCACCTTCCGCACGCCGACGACGCCGCGGAGCTGGACGGTTCGCCGAACTCGGTGGGTCCGACGATCGACGACGCGGTCGCGCTGTGGCGTGAGTTCACCGGGCACGGCTACGCCGAGTCGGAGCCGTTGCTGCGCGCCGCCTTCATCGACTACCTGCTCAAGCACTGACCCGAACCGGCTGGTGGGTCGGACAACTCCGCCGGTTTCCGGACAGTCGGTTTCGCCGATGGACCTGTTGGGAAATACCGGGCACATGGCTTGCAGGGGTCGTTATCGGACCGCTCCGGGGCGCCCGGGCGGTCCGACGCCGGTGCGAGCCCCCGCCAGCGGTCGTACACCAACGGGCCGTCGGCGTCGCGGGTCTCGGCGGCTACCGCAGACCTGATTCGGCACCACCCCCCGGTGCGCGGCCGGGCTTGTCCCCCCGGGTCCGGCCGCGCACTCCCCGGCGCTACCGTGCGGGGTCGGCCGGGTAGTCGATGCTGAGGATGCGATGCCGGCTCAGCAGGCCGACCGGCTCCGTCCCCTCGACGACCCGGCAGTGGTCGGCGTTCGTGGTCAGCATCCTGGCGAGCGCGTCGTAGAGCGACGAACCGAGTTCCACCGTGGGCAGTTCGTCGATGTCATCCACAGTGGATAGCGGATCGAGCAGGTCCCGGGACACCGGGGTGACGGCCAGCCGGCGGATACCCCGGTCGGTGCCGACGAACTCGCGTACGAAGGCCGAGGCCGGTTCGCCGAGCAGCTTCGCCGGTGAGGCGTACTGCTCCAGCCGGCCACCCTGGGACAGCACCGCGATCCGGTCACCGAGCCGGACCGCCTCGTCGAGGTCGTGGGTGACCAGGACGATCGTCTTGCGTACCTCGGCCTGGAGGCGCAGGAACTCCTCCTGCAACCGGGTACGCACGATCGGGTCCACGGCCGAGAACGGTTCGTCCATCAGCAGCACGACCGGGTCGGCGGCCAGGGCACGCGCCACGCCGACCCGCTGTCGCTGTCCGCCGGAGAGTTCGTGCGGGTAGCGCCCGGCGAACTTGCCCGGGTCGAGGCCGACCAGTTCGAGGAGTTCGTCGGCCCGCTTGCGGATCCGGTCCTTCGGCCAGCCGAGCAGCCGCGGCACGGTACCGACGTTGGTGCGGATCGTCTGGTGCGGGAAGAGCCCGACGTTCTGGATGACGTATCCGATCCGGCGGCGCAGGGTCACCGGGTCGGCGCTGGTCACGTCCTCACCACCGAGCAGGATCCGGCCGCCGGACGGCTCGATCAGCCGGTTGATCATTCGCAGGACGGTCGACTTGCCGCAGCCGGACGGGCCGATGAGGACCATCAGTTCGCCCGCCTCGACCTCCAGGCTCAGCTCCGAGACCGCCACCGTCCCATCGGGATACTGCTTGCGGATCCGGTCGAGCGCGATCGGCGCGGCGCCGGACGGCACGGTCGCTGCGGGCGCGGCGGAGCCCGCCTCCGGGGTAACGTCCACGTATGTCCTTCCGCGGATTGTCCAGCCTCACCGTGCTGGCCGGCGAGCGATTCGCCTACGAGGGCCCGGGCAATCCCTGGTTCTCCTGGCGGTACGTTCGGGACAACTCGGAGACCATCCTCGCCGCACTGCGCGAGCACGCGACCCTGACCGCGCAGGCGGTCGTCATCGCGGCGGTGGTGGCACTGCCGCTGGCGGTGGTCGCGTACTGGTTCCGGCCCCTCACCGGGCCGATTCTCGCACTGTCCGGCGTCCTCTACACGATTCCCTCGCTGGCGCTGCTCGCCTTCGTCGCCCCGTACGTCGGCACGACCAATCCGGCCTCGGTGCTGATCGCCCTCGTGCTGTACGCCCTGCTGTTGATGGTGCGCAACACCCTGGCCGGACTGAACCAGGTGCCGGAGGAGGCCCGGGACGCCGCGCTCGGAATGGGCTACGGCAGGCTCGGGCGACTGCTGCGGATCGATCTGCCGCTCGCGCTGCCGGGCATCATCACCGGCGTACGGCTCGCGACCGTCTCGACCGTGGCGCTGGTCACCGTCGGTTCCCTGATCGGGTTCGGCGGCCTCGGCGACCTGATCCTGGGCGGGTTCCGCAACAACTTCTACAAGGCGGAGATCCTGACCGGCACCATCCTGTGCGTGGGCCTCGCACTCGTGCTCGACCTGCTGCTGGCCGGGATCGGTCGGCTGCTCACCCCGTGGGCCCGCGGGAGCGTGCGATGAACCCGATCGAGCAGGCGATCGTCTGGCTCAACGACCCGCTCAACTGGACCAATCCCGGCGGGGTCCTGGACCGGCTCGGCGAGCACCTCTACATCTCGGCGGCGGCGGTCGCGCTCGGCTGCCTGATCGCCTGGCCGGTCGGGCTCTGGCTGGGGCACACCGGCCGGGGCGGCGGCGCCGTGGTGCTCATCTCCAACCTGACCCTGTCGATTCCGACGATCGCCCTGCTGACCATCCTGCCGCTGACCTTCCTGGGCTTCGGCAAGCCGCCCGTGATCATCGCGCTGGCGGTCTTCGCGATCCCGCCGCTGCTCGCCAACGCCTACACCGGCGTGCGCCAGGTCGACCCGGAGACCCGGGAGGCGGCCCGCGGAATGGGGCTGTCCGGTGGGCAGGTGCTGCGCCGGGTCGAGCTGCCGCTCGCGGTGCCCTACCTGGCCGCCGGGTTCCGTACCGCCGCGGTGCAGGTGATCGCCACGGCCGCGCTCGCCTCGTTCGTCAACGGGGGCGGGCTCGGGCAGATCATCAGTGCCGGGTTCGGGCTGGGCATGTCGGTCGGCGGTGGGCAGATCCTCGCCGGCGGTCTGCTCGTCGCGGTGCTCGCCGTACTGGTGGAGGGGGTGCTCGCCGTCGTCGAGCGGGCGGTGACGCCGCGGCCGTTGCGGCGTACCCGGGGACGGGCGGCGCGGCGGCAGGCGGCACCGGTCGGCAAGGCCTGACCGGATAGGCAGAACCGGTCACCACGCGTAACTTCTCAACGCCACGTGACGATCTGATGACAACATCGCCCTCGAGTTGTCGCATCCGACGCTCATTGGGTTGGGTGAAAAGTAACGGGCGGCGACATCGACGAATCCGCCCGTCGGACACGCGGCCGGCCATCGTGGTCGCGCCGGGACACGGAAGGCGGGCTGATGCGCGCAGGTTCACGGTTGGCGTTGGGTGCGGTGGGAATGCTTGCCGCCGCGGGCTTCCTCGCCGGTTGCGGCGATGCCGGTTCCTCCGGCACCGAGGCCCCCGACACCGGTGCCTCGGGGGCCGGGTGCGCCCCGGTCGCCGGCACCCAACTCGTCGTCCTCGAAGACGACAAGAAGCTGCAGAACACCGACAACATCATTCCGGCGGTCAACGCCGAGGCGGCGACCCCCGAGCTGATCGCGGCGCTCGACAAGGTCTCCGACGCGCTCGACACCACCAAGCTCATCGCGCTCAACAAGGCGGTCGACGTCGACCGCAAGACGCCCAAGGTGGCGGCCGAGGAGTTCGCGACCGCCAACAACCTCACGACCGGTGTCACCGCCGGTCCGGGCGGCGCCATCACCGTCGGTGCCGCCAACTTCAGCGAGAACCAGACCCTCGGTGAGCTGTACCGCATCGTGCTCACGGCGGCCGGCTACGACGTCACCGTGCAGCAGATCGGCAACCGGGAACTCTACGAGCCGGCGCTGGAGAAGGGCGAGATCCAGGTCGTTCCGGAATACGCCGCCACCATGGCCGACTTCCTCAACGGCAAGGTCAACGGCGCGAACGCGCCGGCCGTCTCGTCGCCCGACCTCGACCAGACCGTGACCGGGCTGAAGACCGTCGGCGAGCCGGTCGGCATCACGTTCGGCAAGCCGTCGCAGGCGCAGAACCAGAACGCCTTCGCCGTGACCAAGGAGTTCGCCGACCAGTACGGCGTCACCACGCTGTCCGACCTGGCCAGCAAGTGCTCGGGTTCGGCGACGGTGCTGGCCGGCCCGCCGGAGTGCCCGCAGCGGCCGAAGTGCCAGGCCGGTCTGATCGAGGTCTACGACTTCCGGGCCGGTTCGTTCAGCTCGCTCGACGCCGGCGGACCGCAGACGAAGTCGGCGTTGACCAGCGGCACCGTGAGTGTCGGGCTGGTCTTCTCGTCGGACGGCGCGCTCGCCGGCTGACCCGTACCGTGGTGAACGGGCCGGCGTCCGGACGGACGCCGGCCCGTTCCGTGCCCGGCCCCGACCGGAGGCCACCGGTCCGGGCGGTCGGCGCCGATGCCGTGGCCGCTCCGGTTCCACGTCGAAGGTTCGGTCGGTAGGCTGCACAGCCATGCCCGCCGAGGAGGCACCCGCGAAGTTGGCCGTACGGCCCCTGCTGCCCATTCTGTTCTGGGTAGGGGTCGGGCTCGCGCCGCTCGCGGCGCTGCTGATCCTGCTGGCCCGGGGCGAGGGTGTGTTGCGGATCGCGGCCGTGCTCGCCGTCCTCGGCACGGTGCTGATCGGGCTCTCGGTGACCCTCGGCCGGGACGTCGGCGTCGGTCGCGCCGGTCTGGAGGACCGGCTGCTCGACGAGATCGACGTCCTGCGTGAGGAGTTGCGCACCGACATCTCGACCGCCGCGCGCGGCGCGCACCGCGTCTCCGGTGAGCAGCTCCAGCGCCTCCACGACGAGGTGCAGTCCCTGCGCGGACAGCTCGAGGCGATACGGTCCGGTCCGGGGTGGGCCGAACCCGCGCCGGCCGCCCCCGGCCGCGGCGGCGCGCACCAGGGCGTCGCCACGTCGCCGTACGCCGGCACCGCGGCCGTCGGTGCGCCGCCGGCCGTCGGAGCGGCCCCGCCCCCGGCCGGTGGGCGGGCGTCGGTCCCCGGCAGCGCCCCGATGTCGCGGGGGGTGGTCCGGCACACCGAAACCGTCCACGTCACGACCCGGCACACGATCGTCGACGAGGACGGTCCGGACTACGGCCAGGAGCGGTCCGGTGGCCTGCACGGCCGTCCCTACCGGCCCGAGGTTCCCGAACCCCCGGATCCCGGACCGCCCGCCCCGGACCGCTGGGATTCGGAGCCGCGCGCCGTGGAGGCGGCCCCGACCGGGTACGCCCACCGCTCCGCGAACCGGTGGGCCAGCCTGCGCAGCGACGAACACGGCAGCGAACTACGGGTCGGTGAACGGCGGGCGGCCGCCCACGCCGACGGGTCCGGCGCGCAACTGCACGTCGAGGACCGGTGGGCGACCGTACGGCGGGAGGAGCCGCGAACCGGGGGGCGCCGCCGGGCCGAACCGGACGACGAGTGGCCGGTCGGGTCCCGGGCCGCGCCGGTCCGTGATCCGGGCCGGGCCGACCAGGGGCGGGCCGACCGGGGGCGGGCCGAGCAGGAGCCGGGCTGGCGGGACCGCGAACCCGACGGGCCGGGCTGGCGGGACCGGGAGCCGGACAGGGAAGCCGGAGCCGGGCGCCGTGGCGAGCAGCCGTCGCGGCGCGGGCGTCGCCGCCGGGACGACGATGACGAACTGTCGTCCGGGTACGACATCAGCCGGCACACCGACGACCGCTGGCGCTGACGGCTACTTGTCGACGTCGCCGACGACGAAGAACATCGATCCGAGGATCGCCACCAGGTCGGGAATCAGGCAGCCGGGCAGCAGCGCGGATAGGGCCTGCACGTTGGCGTACGACGCGGTGCGCAGCTTCAGCCGCCACGGCGTCTTCTCGCCCCGCGACACCAGGTAGTAGCCGTTGACGCCGAGCGGGTTCTCGGTCCAGGCGTACGTGTGCCCCTCCGGGGCCTTCACCACCTTGGGCAGCCGGACGTTGACCGGGCCGGTGATCCGGTCGACCTCTTCGAGGCAGCGTTCCGCGAGGTCGAGGGAGACGTACGCCTGGTCGAGCAGGACCTCGAACCGGGCGTGACAGTCGCCGGTGTCGCGGGTGACGACGGGGACGGTCAGCGACCCGTACGCCAGGTAGGGATCGTCGCGACGCAGGTCGAAGTCGAGCCCGCTGGCCCGGGCGACCGGCCCGGACGCGCCGTAGGCGGCCGCCTGCGCGGCGGTGAGCACGCCGACCCCGACGGTGCGGGCTAGGAAGATCTCGTTGCGCCGGATCAGGTTGTCGAGGTCGGGCAGCCGGCCGCGGACCTGCCCGATCGCCGCGCGGGCGCGCCGGGTCCAGCCGGCCGGGACCTCTTCCTTCAGGCCGCCGACCCGGTTGAACATGTAGTGCATCCGGCCGCCGGATACCTCTTCCAGCACCGCCTGGAGGGTCTCCCGCTCCCGGAAGGCGTAGAACATCGGGGTGAGCGCGCCGATCTCCAGCGGGTAGGAGCCGAGGAACATCAGGTGGTTGAGCACCCGGTTGAGTTCGGCGAGCGCGGTGCGCAGCCACACGGCCCGCTCCGGCACCTCGATCCCCATCAGCCGCTCGACGGCGAGCGCCACGCCGAGTTCGCTGGAGAACGCCGACAGCCAGTCGTGCCGGTTGGCGAGGACCATGATCTGGCGGTAGTCGCGTACCTCGAACAGCTTCTCGGCGCCCCGGTGCATGTAGCCGACGACCGGCTCGCAGGAGACCACCCGCTCGCCGTCGACGACGAGTTTGAGCCGCAGCACCCCGTGCGTCGACGGATGCTGCGGGCCGATGTTGAGCACCATGTCGGCGGTGTCCAGGCCGGCGCCGGTGCCGACGGTCACCTCGCGTAGCGCACCGGTGGTCATGCCCGTCATCGTGCCATGGCGACGGGGTGGGACGGGACCGCCCGGGCCGGTCATTCGAGGACGATCGGGTCGATGCCGACCGGCTGGAGCAGCCACCAGTGTCCCCCGAGTCCGGTCGGCGCCAGCAGTTCGGCGGCGGCGGAGGCGGCGGCGAGGGCGCGGACGTACCCCGTCGGGTCGGTCGAGGCAAGGGTCAGCGGCGGCCGGCCGCCGTCGACCCCGAGGGCGCGCAGCGCGGTCCGCTGGGCGAGCAGTTGGTACGGCAGACCGGCCACCGCCGAGCCGGCCGCGGCGACGGAGTCGACGGCGACGTGGGCGGTGACGTCGCACGAGCCGTCGGGTACGGGGAGCACCTGGCGGCCGTGGCGGAAACCGGTGAGGGTGCCGGTCGCCGGCCGGTCGGCCCGTACGTGCCCGTAGTCGACGGCGAGGGCCAGCCCGCGGTCGAGCGTGCCGACCGCTTCCGCCCAGGCCAGGTCCCGGGACAGTCCGATCTCCGCCGGCCCGGCGCCGGGCCACCAGGAGGTCAGCCACTCGGCGTCGGCGGGGTCGAGCGGCGTACCGGTCGATTCCGCGCCGGTTTCGGGGTCGACCAGGGCGTAGCGGGGCGGCGAGCCGGTCCCGCGGTCGGCGACGTCGAGCGGTACGTTGTCGAGCCACTCGGTCGCCAGCAGCAGGCCGGTCACCCGGGCCGGGAGCCGGTCCCGCCACCCGATGGTGGCGGGCAGGTCGGCCGGGCGGGGGGCGAGTTCGACCGCGGTCAGCCGGAGCCGCTCGCGAAGCCCGGCGGGGGCGAGGCCGGCGAGGGCGGTGAGGAGTTCACCCCGACCGGCCCCGACGTCGACCACGTGCAACGGGTCCGGCCGGCCCAGGACCCGGTCGGTCCGGTCGAGCAGGCGCAGTACGGCGCCGGTGAAGGCGGGCGACGCGTGGACGCTGGTGCGGAAGTGGCCGGCCGGCCCCGGTCCTGTCACGAAGAATCCGTCCGGCCCGTACAGGGCTGCGGACATGGCCTCCCGCCAGCGGATCGAGGGCACTTGCACACCTTCCGTCGATGACCGGGCCACCCTAGCGGTGGGCGCCGGTCGGCACCCGCCCGGCGCCCAGGTAATCAGACAAAAGGTGCACCGGTCGATCGATCGGCGTTGCCGCGCCGGGGCACCCGCCAGGGCGGTGAAGGTTTTCACACATGCTTGTCCCCGGTCTGTAACAACGACGCATACTTGCGATCGACCGGTACCACATTTTCGAGGACTGGATCATCGCTATGAGCGCACCATCGCGCCCGCGGCCGACCGCTTCCACCCGCCGTGCCGACACCGGCGGACCCGCCGGGGCCGGGTCGGGCCGTACGGGCCGGCCAACCACCGTGACCACCCGCCCGCTGACCATCGGCATCGTCGGTGCCGGCCGCGTCGGCGCGGTGCTCGGAGCCGCACTCGCCCGCGCGGGCCATCGGATCGTCGCCGCGTCCGGGGTCTCCGCCGCCACCCGGGCACGCCTCGGCCAACTCCTGCCGGACACCGCCGACCTGCCCGCCGACGGGGTCGCCCGCGCCGCCACCGACCTGCTGATCGTCGCCGTACCGGACGACCGCATCGGTGCCGTCGTCGCCGGGCTCGCCGACACCGGCGTACTGCGTCCCGGTCAGGTCGTCGCCCACACGTCCGGCGCACACGGGCTCGACGTCCTGGCGCCGGTCACCGCCGCCGGTGCCCACCCACTCGCGCTGCACCCGGCCATGACCTTCACCGGCACCGCCGCCGACCTGGCGACCCTGCCCGGGATCTCGTACGGCGTGACCACGCCCGACGCCCTGCGACCGTTCGCCGCCCGGCTGGTCGCCGACCTCGGTGGTACGCCGGAGTGGGTGGCCGAGGCCGACCGCGCCCTCTACCACGCGGCGCTCGTACACGGGGCGAACCACCTGGTCACGCTCGTCAACGAGGCGCTGGACCGGCTGCGGGACGCCGGGGTGGCCCGGCCGGAGAAGGTGCTCGGACCGCTGCTGCGGGCATCGCTCGACAACACGCTGCGGCTCGGCGACGCGGCCCTGACCGGTCCGGTGTCGAGGGGCGACGCCGGCACGGTCGCCCGGCACCTGGCCACGCTGGCCGTCTCGGCACCCGACTCGGTGCCGGGTTACCTCGCGCTCGCCCGCCGTACGGCGGACCGGGCGATCGCGGCCGGACGGTTGCGTCCCGCCGACGCGGAACCGCTGCTCGGCGTACTCGCCGACCGGCGTCAGGAGGTGGACGCATGACCGTCGTCGTATCGGACCGGGAGGCGCTGGCCCCGGCCCGGAAGTCGCTGCCGGGCAGCGTGGCCGTGGTGATGACGATGGGCGCGCTGCACGCCGGGCACGAGACCCTGCTGCGGGCCGCCGCCGAGCGGGCCGACCACGTGCTGGTGACCGTCTTCGTCAACCCGCTCCAGTTCGGGCCGAACGAGGACTTCGACCGCTATCCGCGCACCCTGGAGGCGGATCTGGAGATCTGCCGGGCGGCGGGGGTGGCCGTGGTGTTCGCCCCGACCCGCGACGAGATCTATCCGGGCGGCGAACCGACGGTCCGCGTCGACCCGGGCGCGCTCGGCGGGCAGTTGGAGGGGCAGAGCCGGCCGGGGTTCTTCGACGGCGTGCTCACCGTCGTGCTCAAGCTGATCCAGTTGACCCGGCCCGACTTCGCGTTCTTCGGCGAGAAGGACTACCAGCAGCTGACCCTGGTCCGCCGGATGGCGCGCGACCTCGACCTCGGGGTCGAGATCGTCGGCGTGCCGACCGTACGGGAGCCGGACGGGCTGGCGCTTTCGAGCCGTAACCGCTACCTGTCCGGTCCGCAGCGTCGGGCGGCGGTGCGGCTGTCGGCGGCGCTGCGCGCCGGGGCTGCCGCCGCGGCGGACGGGCTGGGTGGCGCCGCCGCGCTGTCCACCGCCCGGACCGCCTTCGAGCCGGGTACGGCCGTCGGTGACGACGCCCCGAAGCTGGACTATCTCGTGCTCACCGATCCGGACCTGGGGCCCGCCCCGGTCACCGGCCCGGCCCGGCTGCTGGTGGCGGCCTGGGTCGGCCAGACCCGGCTGATCGACAACGCGGCGATCGAGCTGGCCCCGCCGGCCACCCACTGAACCCTGTCGAGTCGAGGAGTCGTCCCGATGTACCGCACCATGCTCAAGTCCAAGATCCACCGAGCCACCGTCACCCAGGCCGACCTGCACTACGTCGGCTCGGTGACCGTCGACGAGGACCTGCTGGACGCCGCCGACCTGCTTGCCGGCGAGCAGGTCACGATCGTCGACATCACCAACGGGGCCCGGCTGGAGACGTACACGATCCCGGGGCCGCGCGGCACCGGGGTGATCGGCATCAACGGCGCCGCGGCGCGGCTGGTGCAGCCCGGTGACCTGGTGATCCTGATCTCGTACGCCCAACTCGACGACGCGACGGCCCGCTCCTACCGGCCGCGGATCGTGCACGTGGACGCCGACAACCGGATCATCGAGTCGGGTGCCGATCCGGCGGGCACCGCGCCCGGGATGGTCGGCGACCCGGTCCGGGGGGATCAGGTCGCGGCGGCCGTCTGAGCGGTTGCCGGGATGTCCCGTTCAGGGGACTGACGTATGCTCGGCGATCCGAGCCGCGTACGCCTTGGGGAGGGTCGCGATGCGCCGTTGGTTGACCGCTGTCGCTGTCGCCGGCACAGCCACGCTGCTGCTGACGGGGTGCGGCAATCCGGCCGGGGTCGACGGCGACCTGGCCAACGGTTGGGCGGCGTTCCCGGAACCGAAGACGTTCACGCCCGCGGCCGACGTCTGCCACAGCGCCGACTTCGCCGAGACCGCCTACCTGTCGTCGTACAACCCGGTCGACTGCTCGGCCTCGCACCGGGTCGAGACGATCTTCGTCGGGACCCTGACCGGGGCGGCCGCCGAGGCGAAGAACCCGCCCACCGTCTCCTCGACGGACATCAAGCCGGCCTACACCGAGTGCGACGCCAAGGCGAAGGAGTTCGTCGGCGCCGACTGGCGCACCGGCCGGCTCTGGCTCGGCGTGGCGGTGCCGTCGCCGCAGGCGTGGGGCGGCGGGGCGCGCTGGTTCCGGTGCGACCTGACCGAGGAGTCGACGGTCGAGAACGACGGCGACAGCGAGACGGTGAGCCGCACGGCGAGCCTGCGTGACGCGCTGAAGGCCACCTCGCCGCTGAACCTCGGCTGCTACGCGGTCAAGCTGAACAGCAGCGAGCGGGTCGACACGATGGACCCGGTCGAGTGCACCAAGGAGCACAACAGCGAGTTCGTCGGGGTCTGGACCGCACCGGACGGCAACTACCCCAGCAAGGACACCGACTGGAACAAGTTCTACTCGGAGTGCCGCACGCTGGTCGGCCGGTACGTCGGCGTACCCCTGGACAACAACCTGCGCTACCGCACCGGCGTGATCGCGCTGCCCAACGGCCAGTCCGAGTGGCAGGCGGGCAACCGCGGCGTGCGCTGCTACCTGTGGATGGCCGACAAGAAGTTCACCCGGTCGCTGAAGGGCACCGGCAACAACGGGCTGCCGATCCAGTACCAGTGACCCGTCCGGGGCGGCGGGGACCACTCCGGTGGCCCCCGCCCGCCGCCCGCCGAGCGGGGCGCGGTTGACTGTCCGGATGGACGTGCCGACACCTGGTCTGCCCGCACTGCCCCGCGCTCTGGCGGCACCGGCCCCGGGCTGGGTGGAGAACACCGACGTGGTGGTCGTCGGGTCGGGGATCGCCGGCCTGACCGCCGCGCTGCACCTGCGCGAGGCGGGGCTGCACGTCACGGTCGTAACCAAGGTCAACATCGACGACGGCTCGACCCGGTGGGCGCAGGGCGGCATCGCCGCCGTACTCGACCCGCTGGACTCGCCGGCCGCGCACGCCTCCGACACCGAGATCGCCGGCGTCGGCCTGTGCGACCCGGCCGCGGTGCGGGTGCTGGTCGAGGAGGGACCGAGCCGGGTCCGCGAGCTGATCCGGATGGGCGCGGAGTTCGACCGGCATCCCGACGGCTCGCTGATGCTGACCCGCGAGGGCGGCCACCGCGCCAACCGGATCGTGCACGCCGGGGGTGACGCGACCGGGGCGGAGGTCCAGCGGGCGCTGCACGCCGCGGTCGGTCGTGACCCGTGGATCCGGCTGGTCGAGCACGCCCTCGTCCTCGACCTGCTGCGGGCGGCGGACGGGCGGGCCTGCGGCATCACCCTGCACGTCCTCGGCGAGGGTAGCGAGGACGGCGTCGGCGCGATTCTCGCCCGGGCGGTGGTGCTGGCGACCGGGGGACTGGGCCAGGTCTTCGCGGCCACCACCAATCCCGTGGTGTCGACCGGTGACGGTGTCGCGCTCGCCCTACGGGCCGGCGCGGCAGTGACCGATGTGGAGTTCGTCCAGTTCCACCCGACCTCGCTGGTGATCACCGATGCCGGCGGGGCGCCCCGGGCACAGCAGCCGCTGGTTTCCGAGGCGCTGCGGGGCGAGGGCGCCCACCTGGTCGACGCGGCCGGCCGGCGGTTCATGGTCGGCCGGCACGAACTGGCCGAGCTGGCACCACGCGACGTGGTGGCCAAGGGCATCCACCGGGTCATGCTGGCCGACGGCACCGACCATGTCTTCCTCGACGCCCGGCACCTCGGCCGCGAGTTCCTGGAGCACCGGTTCCCGACGATCGTCGCCTCGTGCCGGGCCGCCGGGGTGGACCCGGTCACCGACCTGATCCCGGTCGCACCGGCCGCGCACTACGCCTCCGGCGGGGTCCGGACCGACCTGTACGGCCGTACCTCGATCCCGGGGCTGTACGCCTGCGGCGAGGTCGCCTGCACCGGCGTACACGGCGCCAACCGGCTGGCCAGCAACTCGCTGCTGGAAGGGCTGGTCTTCTCCCGGCGGATCGCCGAGGACATCCGGCGCGACCTGCCGGCGCAGGCCGATCCGGTGCCGGCCGATCCGGCCGCGCGGGAAGCCGGCTGGGTGGTCGACCCGCAGATCCGGCTTCCGTTGCAGCGGGCCATGACCCGTGGCGCGGGCGTGCTGCGGTCCGCCGACACCCTCGCCGGCACCGCGGCCGACCTGGTCCGGCTCGGTGCCGGTCGGAGCACGCCGCGTACGGCGAGCTGGGAGGCGACCAACCTGCTCACCATCGCGTCCGTGCTGGTCGGCGCGGCCTACCGGCGTCGCGAGACCCGGGGCTGCCACTGGCGCGACGACCATGTCGCCGCCAGCGACGAGTGGCTGGGCCACCTGGTCGCGTCGATCGGACCCGACGGCGCCGTCGGACACACCTGGGAGGCATCGTGCTGAAACCGTCCACCGTCGAGGCGTTGCGGGCCGACGGGCTCGACCCGGTGCTCGTCGAGCGGATCGTCCGGACCGCCCTCGAAGAGGACCTGGGCCCGGAGGGACTCGACGTCACCAGTGTCGCGACGATCGCGGACGACCAGTTCGACACCGCCGACGTGGTGGCCCGGGCCGGCGGGGTGGTCGCCGGGCTGGCCGTGGCGGCGGCGGTGTTCGACCTGGCGACCAGCCGGACGGTGCAGGTGTCGCCCCAGGTGTCCGACGGGACCCGGGTGGCGCGTGGGGACGTGCTGGCGACGGTGTCCGGACCGACCCGTTCGCTGCTGACCGCCGAGCGGACCGCGCTCAACCTGCTCAGCCGGATGTCCGGGGTGGCGACCCACACCCGGGCCTGGGCCGACGCCCTCGACGGCAGCAAGGCGATGGTGCTCGACACCCGCAAGACCACCCCGGGCCTGCGGGTGCTGGAGAAGTACGCGGTGCGCGCCGGTGGCGGCACCAACAAGCGCATGGGCCTGTACGACGTCGCGATGATCAAGGACAACCACAAGCTCGCCGCCGGCGGGATCACCGCGGCCTACCGGCGGGTCCGGGAGATGTTCCCGCGGGTGCCGGTGCAGGTGGAGGTGACCACGGTCGACGAGGCGGTCGAGGCGGTCGACGCCGGGGCGGACTTCCTGCTCTGCGACAACATGACCCCGATGCTGCTGCGCGAGGTGGTGGCAGCGGTCGGTGACCGGGCCGAGTTGGAGGCCACCGGCGGGCTGACCCTCGACGTCGCACCGGAGTACGCCGCCACCGGCGTCGACTACCTGTCGGTGGGGGCGCTCACCCACTCGTCACCTATCTTGGACATCGCCCTCGATCTGCGGCTCCGGAGCTGACCATGCTGCTCTGCATCGACATCGGTAACACCAACACCGTCCTGGCCACCTTCGACGGTGACAAGCTCGTGCACTCCTGGCGGATCAAGACCGATGCCAGGTCGACCGCCGACGAGCTGGGCCTGATGTTCCGGGGCCTGCTGGCCGGCGACGCGGTCGAGATCACCGGCGTGGCGGCCTGCTCGACGGTGCCGGCCGCGCTGCGCTCGCTGCGGACGATGCTGGCCCGCTACTACGGCGGGATCCCGAGTGTGGTGGTCGAGCCGGGGATCCGCACCGGCGTGCAGCTGGCGATCGACAATCCCAAGGAGGTGGGCGCGGACCGGGTGGTCAACACCCTGGCGGCACACGCCCTCTTCGGCGGACCGTCGATCGTGGTCGACTTCGGCACGACCACCAACTTCGACGTGATCAGCGCGCGGGGGGAGTTCCTCGGCGGGGCGTTCGCACCGGGCATCGAGATCTCGCTGGACGCCCTCGCGGCCCGGGCCGCCCAGTTGCGCAAGGTCGAGCCGACCAGCCCCCGTTCCGTGATCGGCAAGAACACCGTCGAGTGCCTCCAGGCCGGGATGTACTTCGGGTTCGCCGGCCAGGTCGACCGGATCGTCGAGCGGATGGCCGAGGAGTTGGGGGAGTTGCGCGCGGTGATCGCGACCGGTGGGCTCGCCCCGGTGGTGATCGACGAGTGCCGCACGATCACCCACCACGAACCCATGATCACTCTCATCGGGCTGCGGATGGTCTTCGAACGCAACGTGTGACCCGCTCTGCCGGCCATAACCCGGTAACCGCCGCCGGACGCCTTGAGTACGCTCGGGGCCGAAACCATGCCCAGGACTACCCGAGGACGCATTTCGTGACCGAGCAGAACCCCGCCCCCGTCGAGCCCGACGACGACCTTCCGGAGCAGATGCGGGTCCGCCGGGCCAAGCGGGACCGGATGCTGGCCGAGGGGATCGAGCCGTACCCGGTGGGGTTCGCGCGGACCGCGACACTTGCGGAGATCCGGGCACGTTACGCCGATCTGCCGACCGACACGGCCACCGGTGACAAGGTGTCCGTGGCCGGGCGGGTCATCTTCATCCGCAACACCGGGAAGCTGGCGTTCGCCACGTTGCGTGAGGGTGACGGCACGGAGCTGCAGGCGATGTTCTCCCTCGACCGGGTCGGTGCCGACCGGTTGGAGGACTGGAAGCGGCTGATCGACCTCGGCGACCACGTCGGGGTTACCGGCGAGGTCATCACCAGCCGGCGCGGCGAACTGTCGGTGCTCGCCGACTCGTGGGCGGTCACCGCAAAGGCGCTCCGCCCGCTCCCGGTCGCGCACAAGCCGCTGAGCGAGGAGGCCCGGGTCCGGCAGCGTTACGTCGACCTCGTCGTCCGCCCCCAGGCGCGACAGACCGTCCGCACCCGGTCCGCGGTCGTGCGCAGCCTGCGGGATTCGCTGCACCGGCGGGACTTCATCGAAGTCGAGACCCCGATGCTTCAGTTGGTCCATGGCGGCGCCGCGGCTCGGCCATTCGTGACGCACAGCAATGCGCTGGACACCGATCTGTATCTCCGAATCGCTCCGGAGTTGTTTCTGAAGCGCTCCGTGGTGGGCGGGATCGAGCGGGTCTTCGAGATCAACCGCAACTTCCGCAATGAGGGCGTGGACTCGTCCCACTCGCCGGAGTTCGCGATGCTCGAGGTTTACGAGGCCTACGGCGACTACGACACGATGGCTGTCCTCCTGCGGGAACTCGTCCAAGAGGCGGCTATGGCCGTCAGCGGTTCGCACGTAGTCACCCACGCCGATGGGCAGGAGTTCGACCTCGGCGGTGAGTGGCGGTCGATCACGCTCTACGGATCGCTTTCCGAAGCGCTCGGCGAAGAGGTCACGGTCCGCACCGACATGGCGCACCTGGTCCGTTACGCGGAGAAGCACGATCTCGCGGTCGACCCGAAGTGGGGGCCGGGCAAGCTCGCCGAGGAGCTGTTCGAGGAGTTGGTCGTGCCGGGGCTGCGTGAGCCCACTTTTGTGCGCGACTATCCGGAGGAGACCAGTCCACTGACCCGGGCCCACCGCAGCGAGCCGGGCCTGACCGAGAAGTGGGACGCCTACGTGCTCGGCTTCGAGCTCGGTACGGCCTACTCGGAGCTGGTGGACCCGGTCGTGCAGCGGGAACGGCTGATCGCGCAGGCCCGGTTGGCGGCCCGTGGCGACAGCGAGGCCATGCCGCTCGACGAGGACTTCCTGCGTGCGATCGAGTACGGAATGCCGCCGTCCGGGGGCATGGGATTCGGAATCGACCGGCTCCTGATGGCGCTGACCGGCTTGGGAATTCGGGAAACCATCCTCTTCCCGCTCACCCGGGCCCAGTAGATTCGACACAGTTTCCGTGTCCTATTGACGTGCCGTGCGCCTATCGGGCTATTGTTCTCTTGTTTGCGGGTGAACCTGCGCGAAAGGATTGTGGCACGTGGCGAAGCACATCATTCACAAGCTGGTCGATGACCTGGACGGCGGCGACGCGGACGAGACCGTCAAGTTCTCGCTCGACGGCGTTCAGTACGAGATCGACCTCTCCAACAAGAACGCCGGTAAATTGCGGGATCTTTTCGCCCCGTACGTCACCGCCGGCTCGAAGATCGGACGGGGCGGAGTCGTGGTCGGCGGGCGGGCCGCCCGTGGCCGGGGTGGGGCGGCCGCCGACCGGGAGCAGAACAAGGCGATCCGGTCCTGGGCCAAGAAGGAAGGCAAGGAGATCTCTGATCGGGGGCGGATTCCCCAGGAGATCGTGGACGAGTACCACCAGAAGGCCGGGCGCTGAGCCGGCCGCGGGTTCTCCGGTCCTTCGCCCGGGTCCGAGGTGTCACACCTCGGACCCGGGCGTTTTTTGTGCCCGATTGAGAGGTATGCCGGAAGTTCTCCACAGTAGGTGGAAGACGTTGTCCACATCCTGTGGAGGACGCCGGGCGAGGTTTCCCGTCGCTCCGCGAGGTGCCAATTTCGCTCTGCGCGTACAGCACGGCCCCCGGGAACACCCGGTGAGCGTGCAGAGTTGGATAAATCATCGCGTACCCGACCCGGTCCGGCACGCACGACCACGGCAGAGTCGGCTCGCGACGATAGAGTAATGCCACGGGCGTCCGCCTGGACGTTCCGGGCGCTGGCCCCGCCACGACCACTGGCGCACGGCACGTGAGGAGCACGAGGGCATGTTCGAGCGGTTCACCGACCGAGCGCGACGGGTTGTCGTCCTGGCTCAGGAAGAAGCCCGGATGCTCAACCACAACTACATCGGCACGGAGCACATCCTGCTCGGCCTCATCCACGAGGGTGAGGGCGTGGCTGCGAAGGCCCTGGAGAGTCTCGGTATCTCCCTGGAGGGCGTTCGCCAGCAGGTCGAGGAGATCATCGGCCAAGGCCAGCAGGCGCCGAGCGGGCACATCCCGTTCACGCCGCGGGCGAAGAAGGTCCTGGAGCTGTCGCTGCGCGAAGCGTTGCAGCTCGGGCACAACTACATCGGCACGGAGCACATCCTGCTCGGGCTGATCCGTGAGGGTGAGGGCGTCGCCGCCCAGGTGCTGGTCAAGCTCGGCGCCGACCTCAACCGGGTCCGCCAGCAGGTGATCCAGCTCCTGTCCGGTTACCAGGGCGGCAAGGAGCCCGCCGCGGCCGGCGCCACCACCGGCGAGGCCGCCCCGTCGACCAGCCTCGTGCTCGACCAGTTCGGTCGTAACCTGACCCAGGCCGCCCGGGAGGGCAAGCTCGACCCGGTCATCGAGCGCGAGAAGGAAATCGAGCGGGTCATGCAGGTGCTGTCCCGCCGCACCAAGAACAACCCGGTGCTGATCGGTGAGCCCGGCGTCGGCAAGACCGCGGTGGTCGAGGGCCTGGCCCAGAAGATCATCAAGGGTGAGGTGCCGGAGACGCTGAAGGACAAGCAGCTCTACACGCTTGATCTGGGTGCTCTGGTCGCGGGTTCGCGGTATCGGGGTGATTTCGAGGAGCGCTTGAAGAAGGTGCTCAAGGAGATCCGTACCCGTGGTGACATCATCCTGTTCATCGACGAGATCCACACGTTGGTCGGTGCGGGTGCGGCCGAGGGTGCGATCGACGCGGCGTCCATTCTGAAGCCGATGCTGGCCCGTGGCGAGTTGCAGACCATTGGTGCGACGACGCTGGACGAGTACCGCAAGTACGTGGAGAAGGACGCGGCGTTGGAGCGGCGGTTCCAGCCGATCCAGGTGGGTGAGCCGTCGCTGGCGCACACGATCGAGATTCTCAAGGGTTTGCGGGACCGTTACGAGGCGCATCACCGGGTGACGATCACCGACGCGGCGCTGGTGGCCGCGGCGACCCTGGCGGACCGGTACATCTCGGATCGGTTCCTGCCGGACAAGGCGATCGACCTGATCGACGAGGCGGGTGCGCGGATGCGGATCCGTCGGATGACGGCGCCGCCGGATCTGCGGGACTTCGACGAGCGGATCGCGCAGGTGCGTCGGGACAAGGAGTCCGCGATCGACGCGCAGGACTTCGAGCGGGCGGCGCAGTTGCGGGACAAGGAGAAGCAGCTGCTGGGTCAGAAGGCGCAGCGGGAGAAGGAGTGGAAGGCCGGGGACCTGGACGTGGTGTCCGAGGTCGACGACGAGCAGATCGCCGAGGTTCTGGCGAACTGGACCGGTATTCCGGTGTACAAGCTGACCGAGGAGGAGACTTCCCGGCTGCTGCGTATGGAGGCCGAGCTGCACAAGCGGGTCATCGGTCAGGAGGACGCGGTCAAGGCGGTCTCGAAGGCGATCCGTCGTACCCGTGCCGGGTTGAAGGACCCGAAGCGTCCTTCGGGTTCGTTCATCTTCGCCGGCCCGTCCGGGGTTGGTAAGACGGAGCTGTCGAAGGCTTTGGCGGAGTTCCTGTTCGGTAGTGAGGACGCGCTCATCCAGTTGGACATGAGTGAGTTCCATGACCGGTACACGGTGTCGCGGCTGGTGGGTGCGCCTCCCGGGTATGTCGGCTATGACGAGGGTGGGCAGTTGACGGAGAAGGTCCGTCGTCGGCCGTTCTCGGTGGTGTTGTTCGATGAGATCGAGAAGGCTCATCCGGATGTGTTCAACACGTTGTTGCAGATCCTGGAGGATGGTCGGTTGACCGATGGTCAGGGTCGGATCGTGGACTTCAAGAACACGGTGATCATCCTGACGACGAACCTGGGTACGCGGGATGTGGCGAAGGCTGTGTCTCTTGGTTTCCAGGCTTCTGAGGACTCGGAGTCGAACTACGAGCGGATGAAGACGAAGGTCAACGATGAGTTGAAGCAGCATTTCCGGCCGGAGTTCCTGAACCGGATCGATGACACGATCGTGTTCCATCAGTTGCGGCAGACGGAGATCCTTTCGATTGTGGACATCATGATCGGTCGGATCGAGACGCAGTTGCGGAACAAGGACATGAGTATGGAGTTGACCGACGACGCCAAGCGGTATCTGGCGAAGAAGGGGTTCGACCCTGTGTTGGGTGCGCGTCCGTTGCGTCGGACGATCCAGCGTGACATCGAGGACAACCTGTCCGAGCGGATCCTGTTCAACGAGTTGAAGCCGGGCCAGATCGTCGTCATCGACTGCGAAGGCGACCCGGAGGACATCGACAAGTCCAAGCTCGTGTTCCGCGGCGCCGACAAGCCGGTCGAGGTCCCGGACGCCGTTCCGGCCAACCTGACCAAGACGGCCGAGACGACCGAGTAACAACGGCAGAATAGCCGGGTCGGAGTTCCCACTCCGGCCCGGCTTTTCCGTGTCTCAGACCGGATCGACGCCGGCTTCCGGACCGGCCGCCAGCCGAGGCCCGGGAATGCGGCGATCGGCGAGGTGACGGTCGCCGGCGAGGACGTACGCCTCGCCGACCGGCTCGACCAGACCGTCGTCGACCAGGCCGGCCAGCGCCCGGGCCCGCTGCGCGTCGTCGTCCCACACCAGGTCGAGACGGTCCCGGTGCACCGGCCCCGTCGTTTCCCGCAACACCGCCAGCAGCATCCCGCGCACCTGGCGGTCCGTGCCGGCGTACCGCTGCGGGCGGCGGGTCGGCCCCACCGGGGCCGTACGCCCCGACGCCCGCCACGCGCACATCGAAGCCAGCGGGCAGTCGACGCATCGGGGTGCCCGGGCCACGCACACCAGCGCCCCCAGTTCCATGAACGCGGCACTCGCCCGCGCCGCCCGGGCCGGCTCCACCGGCAACAGTTCGGCGGTCGCGACGAGATCCGCCGGCCGGGTCGCCGGACCGGCGTCGGGCTCCCCGGCGACCGCCCGGGCCACCAGCCGCCGTACGTTGGTGTCGACGACCGGATGCCGCTGCCCGTACGCGAAGGCGGCCACCGCCCGCGCCGTGTACGTGCCCACACCGGGCAGGGCGAGCAGTTCGTCGAGTTGGGTCGGCACCTGCCCGCCGTGCCGCTCGACGATCGCCACGGCGCACTCGCGCAGCCGCAACGCGCGGCGGGGATAGCCGAGCCGTCCCCACATCCGGATCGCCTCGGCCGGCGGGTCCGCCGCCAGTGCCGCCGGCACCGGCCACCGGGCCAGCCAGGCCCGCCACGCCGGCAGCACCCGTACGACGGGGGTCTGCTGGAGCATGACCTCGCTGACCAGGATCGCCCAGGCGCCGACATCCGGTTCGCGCCACGGCAGGTCGCGCGCGTTCTCGTCGAACCACCGGATCGCCGTCGCAGCCAGTTCCTTCTCCGCCATCTCGCCGCCGATCCTCGCACGCCGGCCGGCGGAGCCCGGGGCGGGCGGGCACCCAGTCGGCCGCCGCCCGTCCCGTAACGTGGGCGGCGCGTCGACGGCGGCGACATCGGACGGCCCCGATCAGGCAGACTGCCCGGATGAGCGAGCTCGCGATCACCGTGATCGGCCCGGACCGGCCGGGCATCGTCGCCGACGTGGCCGAACTTCTCGCGGGCCTCGGCGCCAACCTGACGGATTCGACCATGACCAGGCTCCGTGGCCACTTCGCGATGACCCTGGTCTGTTCCGGGCCGGGGGTGGCCGAGGTCGAGACCGCGCTGGCCCCGCTGAGCGCGGACGGCCAGCTCGTGTCGACCGTACGCGAGGTCCGGCCGGACGGCCCGCAGACCCCGGCCGGCGAGCCGTACGTCGTCAGCGTGCACGGCGCCGACCGGCTCGGCATCGTCGCCGCGGTGACCCGGGTGCTGGCCGAGGCGGGCGGCAACGTCACCGACCTGACGACCCGGCTGGCCGGCCCGCTCTACGTGCTGGTCGCCGAGGTCGACCTGCCGGCGGGGAGCGCGGCCGAGGTGTCCGCGCGGCTGACCGAGGTGGCGACCGCGCTGGAGGTCGGGGTCACCCTGCGCCCGGCGGGATCCGATCTGCTGTGACCGGGGCGCTGGGTGGGTGGACCCTCGACGCGCTGGGCGGGCCAGGCCGGATACTTCCGGTCGTGACGGCGCCGGCGCAGGTGCTCAGCGGCGGTGGGCCGGAGGTCGACCCGCTGTCCGACGAGGTCGTCCGGTTGGCCGCCGACCTGGTCGCGACGATGCGGTCGGCGCCCGGTTGCGTCGGTCTGGCCGCCCCGCAGGTCGGGGTCGCCGCGCAGATGTTCGCGGTCGACGTGACCGGCCACCCGAAGTCGGTCACCTTGCACGGCACCTTCGTGCTGTGCAACGCCAAGCTGGTCGAGGCCAGCCGCTGGCGGCTCGGCCGTGAGGGCTGCATGTCGGTGCCGGACCTTACCGGTGACGTGAAACGGGCCAGCCGGGTCACGGTCGAGGGCGTGCTGCCCGGAACCGGACAACCGGTACGCTTGGCGACGGACGGTTTCGAAGCGCGCGCGCTGCAACACGAGATCGACCATTGTGCCGGTCTGCTGTTCCTCGACCGCGTCGCTGGCGCCCACGCGATCTACCAACGGAAGGTCTATCTCTGACGGTGCCGTGGGCGGCGGAGGTGTGCGTGGGTCCCCTCCGGCGCGTCGTCCGAGCCACCACATCCCATCCCGATACGGTGAGGGCATCATGCGATTGACGGTCGGCCCACTGCCGTCCGCCGTCTACTGGCGGCGACGGGCCATCGTGCTCGTCGCCATCCTGCTGCCGGTGATCGTGCTGCTCTACTCGTGCAGCGGCGGTGACGATCCGAACACCTCAACGGTCGGCAACGACGCCACGCCGACCCCCGAGGCGACGGCGACGCTGCTGACGCCGGAGACCGGCGCGCCGCCGACCGGCGAGGCGCCCGTCCTTCCGTCGCCCACCGCCGCCCCGACTTCGGCCGCTCCTTCGGAGCAGGTGCCGCAGAACCCCGCACCGCAGAACCCGCCGACGGGCGACACCTGCACCGACGCGGAGATGTCGCTGATTCCGGTGCCGGCGCGGGCCTCCGCCCAGCCGGGCGTCACCATCGACATCCGGCTGAAGATCAAGAACATTTCCACCCGTACGTGCACGCGGGACGTCGGCGCCGACATGCAGGAGATCTACATCAAGCAGGGCGCCGAGAAGGTGTGGTCGTCGGACACGTGTGGCGCCGCCCGTGGCAACGACGTCCAGTCGTTCATCCCGAACCACGAGATGGAGTTCCGGGTCGGCTGGAACGGCAGGACCACCAGCACGTGCAACGGCAATCTGGCCGGTGGCGATCCCCCCAAGCCCGGCGAATACCAGATCATCGGGCGACTGGACCAGAAGCTCAGCGAGCCGGTGAAGTTCACCGTCACCAACTGACCGGCCAGTTCGGATCTGTCCCGCAAGTGACCGGCCCGGTCGAACCTTCCACCAAGGTGACCGGCCAGGTCAGACGTACCGCTCCAGGATGGATGCCTCGGCGAGCCGGGAAAGTCCCTCCCGTACGCCCCGGGCCCGCGCGTCGCCGACCCCGTCGACCGCCTGGAGATCCTCGACCGTCGCGCCGAGCAGCCGCTGCAGGCTGCCGAAGTGGTTGACCAGCCGGTCGACGACCGTGCCGGGCAGCCGGGGCACCTTCGCCAGCAGCCGGAAGCCGCGCGGGCTCACCGCCGCGTCGAGCGCGTCGGACGCACCCGGGTAGCCGATCGCCTTCGCCACCGCCACCAGGTCGATCAGCTCGGTCGCGGTCAGCAGGTCGAGTTCGACCAGCGCCTCGTCCAGGGTCCGGGCCTTGCGCCCGACCGGCAGGTAGTCGCGGATCACCAGGGTGCGGTCGGAGTCGACGCCGGCCATCAACTCGTCGAGTTGCAGCGCCAGCAGCCGCCCGTCGGTGCCCAGTTCGACGACGTAGCCGGCGATCTCGTCGGCGATCCGGCGCACCATCTCCAGCCGCTGCACGACGGCCACCGCGTCACGTACGGTCACCAGGTCTTCGATCTCCAGCGCGGACAGGGTGCCGGAGACCTCGTCGAGCCGCAGTTTGTAGCGTTCGAGGGTGGCCAGCGCCTGGTTGGCGCGCGACAGGATGGCGGCCGAGTCGTCGAGCACGTGACGCTGCCCGTTGACGTAGAGGCTGATGATCCGCATCGACTGGCTCACCGAGATCACGGGATAGCCGGTCTGCCGGGCGACCCGCTCCGCGCTGCGGTGCCGCGTGCCGGACTCCTCGGTGGGGATGGTCGGGTCGGGCATCAGGTGGACGGCGGCCCGGACGATCCGGGTGCCGTCGCTGGAAAGCACCACCGCGCCGTCCATCTTGCACAGCTCACGTACGCGGGTCGCGGAGAACTCGACGTCGAGCGGGAAGCCGCCGGTGCACAGCCCCTCCACGACCTTGTCGTAGCCGAGCACGATCAGCGCCCCGGTGCGGCCACGCAGGATCCGCTCCAGCCCGTCGCGCAGCGCGGTGCCCGGTGCCATCAGCGCCAGGTTGGCGCGCAACGGGTCGCCGGTCGCCCCGGAGCCGGCGAGCGCGGAGGAACTGGCACTCACGCGGACGGGCGAACCGACGACGCCGGCGCGCCCCGGAGGGCTGACGCCAGCGGTTTTGTTCGCATCGCGGTCGATCGGCACCTGGACAGTCTACGGATCGTCACCCGCCCGCTGCGGTCGCGGTTGGCTCGGTCGCGCTGCCGTGACCTCCCACTGTGCGTCGTGGCGGTGCCGGCGCCGGTCGACTCGGCGCCGGCGCGGCCGGGCGACGACAATCAACTCGAAACCGGACGTCATCCACGTGGGCGGCCGGTCCCGCCGACACCCGTCGACGCGCGGGCAGATGGCGGCCGCCGTCTACCGGTCCGGCTACTCGGCCGAGGCCCGGGCCGCCCACTGGAGAGCCGCCCGTACGTCGGCGACCTCCACCACCCGGATCGTGTCGGATTTCACTCCCGTCGACTCCGGCCCGCAGCCGTTGGGCACGATGGCGAACCGGAAGCCGAGCCGGGCCGCCTCCGCCAGCCGGCGGGGAACCGCGCCGACCCGGCGTACCTCGCCGGTGAGCCCCACCTCGCCGATCGCGACGAGATTCGGCGCGATCGCGAGGTTGAGGCCGCCGGAGGCCACGGCCAGCGCGACCGCCAGGTCCGCCGCCGGCTCCACCACCCGGATCCCGCCGACGGTGGCCGCGAAGACCTCCCGGTCGTGCAGCGTGAGCCGTTCGGTGCGCCGCTGCAGCACGGCCAGCACCATCGCCAGCCGGGCGCTGTCCAGGCCGGACACGGTCCGCCGCGGCGAACCGGCCACGGTGGCGCCGATCAGCGCCTGCACCTCGGTCACCAGGGCCCGCCGGCCCTCCATCGCCACCGTGACACAGGTGCCCGGCACGGCCTCGGAGTAGCGGGTCAGGAACAGGCCGGACGGGTCGGGCAGGCTGCTGATGCCGCCCTCGTGCATCTCGAAGCAGCCGACCTCGTCGGCGGCCCCGAACCGGTTCTTGACGCCGCGGACCATCCGCAGCGACGAGTGCTTGTCGCCCTCGAAGTGGAGCACCACGTCGACCAGGTGCTCCAGCACCCGGGGACCGGCGACCTGCCCGTCCTTCGTGACGTGGCCGACCAGGACGGTCGCCACCCCGCGCTCCTTGGCGATGGCGACCAGGGCGGCGGTCACCGCCCGCACCTGGGTCACCCCGCCCGGCACCCCCTCGGTGCCCGGGGTGGAGATGGTCTGCACCGAGTCGAGCACCAGCAGGCCGGGCTTGACCGCGTCGAGGTGCCCGATGACCGCCCCGAGGTCGCTCTCGGCGGCCAGGTAGAGACGCTCGTGCAGGGTGCCCATCCGTTCGGCGCGCAGCCGGATCTGGCTCACCGACTCCTCGCCGCTGACCACCAGCGAGGGGCTGCCCGCTCCGGCCGCCCACTGCTGGGCCACGTCGAGCAGCAGCGTCGACTTGCCCACCCCTGGTTCGCCGGCCAGCAGGACCACCGCGCCGGGCACCAGGCCACCACCGAGCACCCGGTCGAGTTCGGTCACGCCGGTCGGACGGGCCTTCGCCGGCGCGGCACTGATCGTGGCGATCGGCCGGGCCGGCTCCGCGGGCAGGCGGGAGGTGACCACCCGCCCGGAGACCAGCGGGCCGGTGACGGTGGACTCGACCACCGAGCCCCACTCACCGCACTCGGGGCAGCGGCCGACCCATTTCGGTGGCTGGTGGCCGCAGGCGTCGCACTCGTATGCGGGACGCGGGTCACGGGCTGCGGCCCGGGGCCGCGACGCGGGTCGGGAGGTCACGCCACGACTCTAGACAGCGGGTACGACGCGGGCGGGCACCAACCGCCGTGAGGAGGTGGTGGCCCGCCCGGGTTGCCGGTGTGGGGGGTCAGTGTCCTTCGTCGCCGGTCACCGAGGTCGCGCGCGGGGCCGGCGACAGCGGCACCCCGGTCGGCGCGGACGTGACCAGCGGCGGCGCCCCGTTGCTGAACTCGAACGTCAGGCTGACCGACTTGCCCGGGGTGAGCGCCGTGGTCAGGCCCTCGACCTGGAGGAGTTCGTCGCCGGTCCCGGAGATGACGACGGAGCCCAGCGCCGGAATCTCGATCACGGCCGGCCGGGTCGCCGGGGCCGGCGGCGTGGTCGGAGAAGCCGGAGCGGACGGCGAGGCGGGGGCCGACGGGGAGGCGGTGTCGGTGGAGGCCGGCACCGACGGCGAGGCGGGCGCAGACGGGGACGCGGGCGCCGACGGCGAGACCGGCGGCGGCGCGGGAGTCGTCAGGTCGGTGAACACGACCGAGCTGCCCGAGACGACCGTCGCCTGGTTGTCCGTGCCCGAGGGGGCGGCCGGGGTGATCCGGACCATCACCGGCTGGTCGGACTGGTTGTAGAGGCTGAGCGCCAGCGGCGCGTCGCCACCGGCCGGGTAGCCCTCGGGGCCCTGGTAGAGGACGTGCAGGTTCCGGATCAGGACGGAACCGTCGGTGGACTGGACGTTGACGCCGGGCACCGACGGCGCCTTCGCCGCGGTTTCGGCGATCTGGCCCGCGCCGCAACCCGACACCAGCAGTGCGGTGGCGAGAGCCACCCCGCCCAGCAGAGCCGCCCGGTGGCGGGTCCCACTGATCGAGCGCGTCACGTCGGTCCTCCTCGTCGCGATCCCGCCCGGTCACGGAACCGGCCGGCACATCGGGGCGTGGTCTGTCGACGCGTCGGGCGGCGCCCGATCGGCCCGGGCGTGGTGGGCACACCCGTACAGACCACGCACCAGACTAGTTGGCGGCCCGTCCGTACCCCGATCCGGCCCGCCACCTCGCCGGATCCGGCCCGGGCGGACGGGGTCAGAGGTCCCGGCCGCCGACGACGAGCAGCACGACGTCGATCAACGCGATCAGCATGACGGCCCGGAAAACGGCGACCTGGCGACCCCCCCGCCGGGCCGCCCGGCGCGCCGCGTACCAACCGGCGGGCAGCACCACGACGGCGGCGACGATCGCCGCGAGCCCGACCCACGACGGCGGCCCCGGCGGGCCGAACACCAGCGTCGCCGTCGCCGCGAGCAGCAGCGTTCCGGCGGCGCCCCGCGACCAGGCCGCACCGATCCGGTGCGCGAGCCCACGTACGCCGGTCCGCCCGTCGTCGTCGAGGTCGGGCAGTACGTTCGCGAAGTGGGCCCCCGCGCCCAGCAGCGCGGCCGCCCCGACCAGCCACACCGGGGGCGCCGGCGCCCCCGGCAGGGCCAGCACCACGAACGCGGGCAGCGCGCCGAACGAGACCGCATACGGCAGCACCGACACCGGGGTCGACTTGAGCGGCCAGTCGTAGAGCAGGGCCGACACCAGGGCGAGCGTGGCACAGGCCGCGGCCGGCCAGGTGGTCGTGGCGGCCAGCAGCGGGGTGGCCATCGCCGCCAGCAGGCCCGCCACCGCCACCGCGCGCCGGCCGGCCGCGCCGGTGACCAGCGGCTTGTCCGGGCGGCCGACGAGCGCGTCCCGGTCGGCGTCGAGCCGGTCGTTGACCCAACCGACCGCGAGCTGGCTGGCCAGGACCGTCGCCGCGACCCGGACGATTCCGGAAGGTCCGTGACCGACCCCCCACGCCAGCAGGGCGGACACCGTGGTCACCGCCACCGCCGGCTCGGGGTGGCTCGCTCGTATCAGCCCTAACACCGTCCGCGACATAGAGGAAGTCTGGTTGTTACCGGCCCGTCGTGCCACGCTCGACCCATGGACAGCTCCGGGGCGGTCGACGCGGCACACGACCGCGCCGGGCCGCGGGCCCTGCCGCCCAACGACCCCCGGCAGTACGACGACCTCGCGGACCAGTGGTGGCAGCCGGACGGCGCGTTCGCCATGCTGCACTGGCTGGCCGCGGCCCGGGCCCGGCTCGTCCCGCCGGCCACCCGCGCCGACGCGCTGCTCGTCGACGTCGGCTGCGGCGCCGGCCTGCTCGCCCCGCACCTGCGCGGCAAGGGCTACCGGCACGTCGGCGTCGACCTGGTGCGCTCGGCCCTCGTGCAGGCCGCCGGTCACGGCGTCGTCCCGGTCGCCGGTGACGCGACCGCGGTGCCGCTGGCCGACGGCTGCGCCGACGTGGTGGTCGCCGGCGAGCTGCTCGAACACGTGCCGGACCTGCCGGCCACGGTGGCCGGGATCTGCCGGATCCTGCGGCCGGGCGGCCTGCTGGTCCTCGACACCCTCAACGCGACCGCGCTGAGCCGGCTGCTCGCCGTACGGCTGGCCGAACTGGTGCCGGGGGTGCCCCGGGGCATCCACGACCCGGCCCTGTTCGTCGACCCGCGCGAGCTGACCCGGCTGTGCGCCCGGCACGGCGTACGACTGTGGGTGCGCGGGGTACGGCCGACGTTCTGGCGTACCGCCGGCTGGGTAGTTCGGACGGCTACCGGACGTTCGGCGTCGACCGTCGACCGGCCGGCGCCCCGCATCGTTCCCACCTGGTCCACGGCGGTCCTCTACCAGGGGCGTGGCGTCAAGCAGAGCTGAAGCGTGATCCGCGGGCGGAAGGGGAGGCATGGCGGTGGATGCGATCGGTGCCGCACGTCGATTGGCGCCGCGGCTGGCGGCCCGGGCGGCCGGACACGACCGGGACGGCACCTTCCCGGTCGAGGACTTCGCCGACCTGCGCCGGGCCGGGCTCTTCGGCCTCATGGTCCCCGGCGAACTGGGCGGAGTGGGGGCGAGCTTCGCCGAATACACCGCGGTCGCCTACGAACTGGCCCGCGGCAACGGGGCCACCGCCCTGGTCTTCAACATGCACGCCTCGGTGACCGGGGCGCTCGGCGCGGTCGACGAGCAGACCGCGGAGGCGCTGGGCGTGCCCGACGAGGCCCTGGCCGCCCGCGACCGGCTGCTCGCCGCCGCGGCGGCCGGATCCTGGTACGGCGTGGCGATGAGCGAGCGGCGGGCCGGCTCCCGCCTGTCGCAGCTCGCCACCGTCTACGAGCCGGTCGACGGCGGCTACCACATCAAGGGCGCGAAGACGTTCTGCTCCGGTGCCGGCAACGCCGACGCCTACCTGGTCGCGGCCCGCAGCGCCGCCGATCCGGACGTGGTGTCGCAGTTCCTGGTGCCGGCGACCCTGGCCGGGATCGAGGTCGAGCCGACCTGGGATTCGCTGGGCATGCGCGCGACCTCCTCACACGACCTGCATCTCGACGTGCGGGTGCCGGCCGACACGCTGCTCGGTGGCGTGGAGGGGCTGGCCCTGGTGATCGCCCAGTTGATGCCGCACTGGCTGATCGCCAGCTACGCCGCGGTCTACGTCGGGGTGGCGCGGGCGGCGGTCGACGCGGCGGTGGAGCACGTGAACGCGCGAGGCCTGGGCGGGCTGCCGGCCGTACGGGCCCGGATCGGCCGGGCCGACGCGGCGGTCGCGGCAGCCCGGCTGGTGGTCGACGAGGCGGCCAACCGGGTCGACGCGGCGCCCGGCGACGCGGAGACCAACCGCTGGGTGTGGCGGGCGAAGCTGCTGGCCGGCACGACGGCGGCCGAGGTCGCGGCGTCGATGCTGGAGGCGGCGGGCACCTCGGCGACGCGGCGTGGTCATCCGCTCGAACGTCTCTACCGCGACGCCAGGTGCGGCTCGCTGCACCCGGCGACGTCCGACGTGTGCGCCGACTGGTTGGGGGTCGCGGCGCTGGGCGGTGATCCGGACCGCGACACAACCACCCCGCGTTGGTGAGCACGAGGAGTGAGCGAGCGTAGCGAGTGAGCCCCGGAGTGTGAACAAAGGTCGGCACGGTGAGCACGAGGAGAGAACGAGCACAGCGAGTGAGCCCCGCGGTGTGGACAGGAGTTGGCACGGTGAGCGGGCGGAAGCGTGGCGGGTGACGGGAGGCCGTATCGGTGGGTGAACGGAGGATCGTTCCGGTGGTCGCCGGATTGGGTGTGGCGCTGCCGCCCACCGCGGCCCAACGTGATCTGTGGGAGGGGTATTTCGCCGGCTACTACGGGGGTGCGACCCGGTCCCTCGCTGAACGGATCTTCACCAACTCCGGGGTGACGACCCGGCAGGCGGTGGTCAATCCGCTGCTGGAGGACCTGTCCGGCTGGTCCACGGAGCGGCGGATGGCGCGGTATCTGGTCGAGGCGCTTCCGCTGGGCAAGGAGGCGGTCGGCCGGGCGCTGACCGACGCCGGCGTGGCGGCGGGCGACCTCGGCCTGTTCGCGGTGTGTTCGTGCACCGGCTACGCCACTCCGGGGCTGGACATCCTGCTCGCCCGGGATCTGGGCATGGCGCCTGACACGCAGCGGCTCTTCGTCGGGCACATGGGCTGCTACGCGGCCCTGCCCGGGCTGGGGACGGTGGGCGATTTCGTCACCGCCCGGGGGCGACCGGCGTTGCTGCTCTGTGTCGAGTTGACCAGTCTGCACGTACAGCCGGCGTCGGCGCGGGTGGACACCCAGCAGATCGTGGCGCACGCCCTCTTCTCGGACGCGGCGGCGGCGGCGGTGGTGCTGCCGTCGCGGGCCGGCGGGTACGCGGTCCGGGAGGTCGCCGCGGTGACGGACACGTCGACGGCCGACCACATGACGTGGGAGGTGACCGATCTCGGGTTCCGGATGGGGTTGTCGCCACGGGTGCCGAAGGTCCTGTCGATGCACGTACGCGGGCTCGTCGACGACCTGCTGGGCCGGCACGACCTTCGACTGTCCGACGTGGATGGTTGGGCGGTGCATCCGGGCGGGCCGCGGATTCTCGGCGTGGTCGAGCGGGAGTTGGGGTTGCCGGCCGAGGCGATGGCGGTGTCGCGGGCGATCCTGGCGGAGCGCGGCAACTGTTCGTCACCGACGGTGCTGCTGATCCTCGACCGGCTGCGGCGTTCCGCGCGTCCGCCGCGCCGGGTGGTGATGCTGGCGTTCGGTCCCGGTCTGACGCTCTACGCGGCGTTGCTGGAGTGGATTCCGGAGCCCTGAAGTGTCTCGTCTGGTGTCCGGAAGCGCCCCATATAGTCGCCGGGTGCAGATCGACGATTCGCAGCGGTACTCCGGGGCCGTGCTCGCTTTCCTGACGGTTGCGGCGCTGGTCGTCGGGGTGGGGTGGTGGGTGTCCGCCGCGCCTGCGGGGGCGCCGCGGCCGGAGTTGGGCGGCTCACCGGTGGTGGGTGAGGAGAGTGACTGGTCGCCGGAAGCCGGCAGTCCGCCGGTGACCGACGGGGCGGGAATCGTCGTCCTGGGGGAGAGCGCCGACAACCGGCTGCCGCAGTTCGCCGGCACCGTACGGCGCGAGGTGTGGGGGTTCGATTCGGACGAGTGGCAGCGCTGGGCGATTTCGACGGATTCCGGAGCCCGCTTCCTGGTGCAGTTCGTGTGCGTGGGGAACGGTGTGCTGGAGGTCCGCCTGGGCGGTGTCGGGCCGGAGGGCCAGCGGCACCGGCTGAGCTGTGGCGACACGTTCGAGTCGGTCGACGTCACGGCGGCGGAGGACAGCATGACCGTCGCCTTCCGCAGGATCGGCCCGGGGCCGCTGGAGGCCGCCGTGCAGATCGTGGCGGTGCCCTGACTGGTCGGTCAGCGGCTCGGGAGCAGGGCCAGGTCTTCCCGGTATGCCTCGACCGGTGTCGCCGCGGGCAGGGTCCGGACGATCCGTCCCGACGCGGCGACGAGCAGCACCGTGGGGCCGGGTTGGCCGGGGACGAGCCCGTCGACGAACGCGTCCAGCCGGGCGTCCGGGTCGCCCAGCGGACGGATCGGGGCGATGCCCGGCCCGGGGGCGCCGGTGGGGGCCGGTCGGCCGCCGACCGGTACGACGGTGACCTGTGCCGGTGAGCCGGCCGCGACGGCCCGTATCTGGGCGTCGCAGGCGCAGTCCTTGACGAGCACGAGTACGGCGGGCAGCAGGCCGCGTACGGGCACCGGGGCGCCGTCGGGGCCGGTCAGGTCCAGGGCCGGCAGGGTGGCGGCCGGGACGGCGCCGCCACCGCTGGTGCCCGGGGTGTCGTCGGACTGGCGTTGGCCCTGCCAGATGACGGCGATCAGGCTGGTCAGCGCCGCCAGGACCGCGAGCGAGACGATGAGCAGCGGGATGCGCAGGGAGGCGGGTTCGAACCTTCCGGGGTGGCCGTCGACGGGACCCGCGCCGGGGCGTACGACCCTGCGACGCCGACGGAGTTCGCGGCGGACCTGGGCGGCCTCGGCGTCGAGTGCGGACGCGTCGTCGGGAACGACGATCGTGCCCCATTCGGCGGGCAGGTCAGGTAGGCCTTCGCGGTCGGGTCGGCTGTCACCGTTGCCGGGTGTGCCCATGGCGCCCCCTGGGGGTTTCCGCGCGGAATCGATCGGAACCGTGGTGTCGATCGGAACCGTGGAGTCGATCAGAACCCTGTCGTCCAGCCTCGCCCAACGACGGGGGGATTGCCAGTGCCGGCACCCGGCGAGCGACCCGAGATATGATGGAATGACCGCAACGTCCTAGATCCGATTTTTCCAGCTCGGCGGCGCGCTGGTGATCCGGGCGTCACGGAGAGCGACGGAAATGGCGAATTGGCCGGTTGTCAAGCTGGAGCAAGACCTCTCACATGGCCTCTGAGCTGCGCTAATGGTCAGGACCGGAGTGGGACATCGGTGCCTGAGCGTGTTACCCTAGACACAGCGAAAGGGGTTTCGAACCTATGGATTTCAGTGTCGGCGAGACCGTTGTTTACCCCCACCACGGGGCCGCACTCATCGAGGCAATCGAGACTCGGGTCATCAAGGGCGAGCCTAAGCAATACCTCGTCCTGCGGGTCGCTCAGGGTGACCTGACGGTCCGGGTGCCCGCTGAGAATGCCGAGATCGTGGGCGTGCGCGAGGTGGTCGGCGAAGAAGGTCTGGGTAAGGTCTTCGACGTGCTCCGGGCTCCGCACACCGAGGAGCCGACCAACTGGTCGCGGCGTTACAAGGCAAACCTGGAGAAGCTGGCTTCCGGTAACCCCCTCAAGGTCGCCGAGGTCGTGCGTGACCTGTGGCGCCGGGAGCGGGAGCGCGGCCTGTCGGCGGGGGAGAAGCGGATGCTCGCCAAGGCTCGTGACATCCTCGTCGGCGAAGTCGCGCTCGCCGAGAAGAGCACCAAGGACGAGGCGGAGACGCTGCTCGACAAGGTGTTGACCGAGGCCTGAGAAGCCCGGCCCACAACCCACACACTGTTTTCGACGAGGACCGCGACGTGACCGCGCAGCTCAACCCGCGCGGTGACGTCGCGGTCCTCGTTCCTGCGGCGGGTGCCGGCGTCCGGCTCGGCCCCGGCGGCCCCAAGGCGCTGCGGCTGCTCGGTGGCGAGCCGCTGCTGGTCCACGCCGTACGCCGCGTCGCCGAGGCGCCGTCCGTCGCGACGATCGTGGTCGCCGCGCCGGCCGCCGACGTCGACCACGTACGTCGACTGCTCGCCCCGGTCGCCCCGGTGACGGTGGTGCCCGGCGGAGCGGACCGCCAGCAGTCGGTCGCCGCCGCACTGGCCGCCGTACCGCCCGGGCCGCAGATCGTGCTGGTCCACGACGCGGCCCGCGCGCTGACCCCGGCGACGCTGGTCGAGTCGGTCGCCGCCCGGGTCCGCGCCGGCCACGACGCGGTGATTCCGGTACTGCCGGTGACCGACACGGTCAAGGAGGTGTCGGCCGACGACGTCGTGCTCGGCACCGTCGACCGGTCGGTGCTGCGGGCCGTACAGACGCCGCAGGGCTTCCGCCGGTCGGTGCTCGTCGCCGCCCACGCCGCCGCCCTCGACCCGCTCACCGACGACGCCGGCCTGGTCGAGAAGAGCGGCGGTACGGTCACCTGCGTACCGGGCTCCGAACTGGCCCTGAAGATCACCCGGCCGTTCGACCTGATGCTCGCCGAGCACCTTCTGTCCGGCGGCGTACGCTTCGACCCGTGATCGTTCCCCGGGTCGGCATCGGCACCGACGTGCACGCGTTCGAGGCCGGCCGGCCGTGCTGGGTGGCCGGCCTGCTCTGGCCCGACCAGGACGGCCTGGCCGGGCACTCCGACGGCGACGTGGCCGCCCACGCGGCCTGCGACGCGCTGCTGTCCGCCGCCGGGCTGGGCGACCTGGGCTCGAACTACGGCACCGACCGGCCGGAGTGGGCCGGAGCGGCCGGAGTGGTGCTGCTCGCCGAGACCGCCCGCCGGGTACGCGACGCCGGCTTCGAGATCGGCAACATCTCCATCCAGGTCGTCGGCGTACGCCCGAAGATCGGCACCAGGCGTGACGAGGCGCAGCGGGCGCTCGGCGGGGCCGCCGGGGCACCCGTGACCGTGGCCGGCACCACCACCGACGGCCTGGGGCTGACCGGCCGCGCGGAGGGGCTGGCCGCCACCGCCGTCGCGCTGATCCACGCCGACCCCGCGCTGCCGCGCTGATCCCCGCCGACCCGGCGCTGCCGCGCTGATCCCCGCGACCCGGCGCTGGCGCGCTGATCCCCGGCCACCACCGGCGCGGCCGGCTCGCGGCCGGCTGAAAGGCATCGGCGGGGCGGGTGACGGTGCCGGCTAGGCTCGGACGGTGTCCAGCGACGCCACACCCCACCCGGACGCCATGTCGGACGACGGCCACGTACGACGGGCCGAGATGCTCGCCGACCTGGGCCGATACGACGAGGCCGCCGACGAGCTGACCGACGGGAGCGGCGGTCGGCCGGGCGACCCGACGACGCTGACCGTGCTGGCCCGCGTACACCTGGCGGCGGAGCGGCCGGCGGAGGCCCTGACGGCCGCGGACGCCGCCCTGGCCACGGCGCCGGGACTGCCCGGCGCGCTGGTGGCCCGGGGGATGGCACTCGTCGACCTGCGACGGTTCGGCGAGGCGGCCCAGGTCGCCGACGAGATCCTGGCCCGCGCACCCGACGACGCGTATGCCCACCGCAGCGCGGCCGCGATCCTGGCCGGCTCCCGCAACGGCCAGAAGTCGATCAACGCGGCGTGGCGGGGTGCCGAACTGGCCCCGCAGGAACCGCAGGCGCATCTGGTGCTCGCCCTGGTCGCCGCCCGGCTGCAGCTCTTCGACCTGGCGGAACGGGCCTACCAGGAGGCGCTGCGGCTCGACCCGTCGCTCGCCGACGCCCGCGAAGACACCGGCGTCATCCGGCTGGAGCGAAAACGCTACGCGCTGGCCCTGGAGGAACTGGCCGACCGGGTCGACCTGACCCCGGTCACGGAGCCGCAGCCGGTCAAGCGGACCGTCGGCGAGACGGTCCGGCAGCTCGTGGTCTACGGCGCCGGCTACACGATCGTCGCCGCGGTCCTGGTCGCGTTCATGGCCGCGGCGAACGAGCCGATCTCCCGCTTCATGGCCGGGTTCGCCGGCGTGGTCGGCTTCGTGGTCGTCGGCGTGATGGCCGCCCGGGTGCCGGGTGCGATCGGCAGGATGCTGTCGGAGCTGCTGCGAACCGACCGGCTGATGGCCCTGGCGGTGTACGCCTCGTTCGCCGGCCCGTTCCTGGTCCTGCTCTACGCGGCGGTCGGCACGCCGTGGCCGCTGGTGCTGGCGATCGTGGCGACGGCGGTGGCCCAGCTCGCGGTGTTCCGTACCCGGCAGCCGTGACCCGGTCGGCGCCCGGCCGGACGCCGACCGCTGCCGTGGGCCGGCGCCGACCGGCGGCGGCCGTCACTGGCCGGGGTTGCGGGCCCAGGTCCAGGCGTAGCCGGCGTCTTCGCAGGACAGCGCCGGCTCGCACAGGTCGAGCGGCCGGAAGGTGTCGACCATGACGGCGAGCTCGTCGAAGTAGTCGACCCCGATGGCTCGCTCGACCGCGCCCGGCTGCGGGCCGTGCGTGAAGCCGGACGGGTGCAGTGAGATCGAGCCCTGCTCGATGCCGGAGCCGCGCCTGGCCTCGTAGTTGCCGCCGGTGTAGAAGAGCATCTCGTCGGAGTCGACGTTGTGGTGGTTGTAGGGCACCGGGATCGCCTGCGGGTGGTAGTCGACCTTGCGGGGGACGAACGAGCAGATGACGAAGTTGGGGCCCTCGAACGTCTGGTGGACCGGTGGCGGCTGGTGCACCCGGCCGGTGATCGGCTCGAAGTCGTGGATCGAGAACGCCCAGGGGTAGAGGTGACCGTCCCAGCCGACCACGTCGAACGGGTGGTTGGCGTAGACGTAGTTGGTCCAGCCGCGCCGGTGCCGGACCAGCACCTCGACATCGGTGCCGTCGACCAGCAGCGGTTCGGCCGGGCCGCGTACGTCGCGCTCGCAGTAGGGGGCGTGCTCCAGGAACTGCCCGCGTACGGACAGGTAGCGCTTCGGCGGGCCGATGTGCCCGGTCGCCTCGATCGTCAGCAGGCGCAGCGGGACCGGCGCGACCGGCACGATCCGGTGGATCACCGAGGTGGGGATGATCACATAGTCGCCGGCGGTCACCCCGAGTACCCCGAAGGTCGACTCGATCTGGGCGGCGCCGGACTCGACGTAGATGCACTCGTCGCCCACCGCGTTGCGGTAGAGCGGCGACGGGCGGTCGGCGACGACGTACGAGATGGTGACGTCGTCGTTGGCGAGCAGCGGGTGCCGGCCGAGCACCGGGTCGGCGCCGGGTGTGTCGAGCTTGTGGGTACGCAGGTGACGGGGCTTGAGCGGCAGGTTGGGCACCCGTGACCAGGCGGGCGGGGTGAACTCCTCGGCCGCCACGATCGCGGTCGGCAGGTAACGGTGGTAGAGCAGGGACGAGTCGGAGGAGAAGCCTTCCTGGCCCATCAGCTCCTCGGCGTAGAGGCTGCCGTCGGGCTGGCGGAACTGGGTGTGCCGCTTGCGGGGGATCTCGCCTACGGTGCGGTAGTAGGGCATGGCCACCCTCCGTTCCGTTCCGAACACCGAACGGTGTCGTCCTATTATCGGACACTATTGTCCGCTCCTCGTAGCGTCCCGTAGGTTCTCTGCTTGTGTCAACGCACGGACGCCGGGCCTCGTCCCCCACCGACTCACCGTCGGCGCTGATTCCCGCGCTCTACACCGGTCTCGTCGACGACGCCGCCGTCTTCCCACCCGGCAGCGCCACGCTGCCCGACGCGGTCACCGCCCACCACAGGCACCGCGGCGGCTGGTACGCGTCACTCGTCGGCCCGCTGCTGGTGCCGGCGTCCGACCTCGGCAACGTGCCCGCCCTCCTGGCCGCCGACGAGCGGCTGGAGATCGGCGTCGTCGCCGACGTACCGCTGGAGAAGCTGCCCGCGGCGGTCGCCGGCGCCGACCCCCGGCTCGCCGTCCGCCAGGTCGAGGCCGCCGTCGCCAAACGCAGCCAGGACCCGCAGCCCGGCCTCCAGGCGTTGCTCGCCATGCGGCAGGACTGGCCCGACGTCCCCGTCTACGCCGAGGTGCCCCTGACCTGGGGGCTGCTCGCCGCCCTCGACACCCTCGCCGCGGCCCGCGCCGACGGCGTCCCGGTCGCGGCTAAGTTCCGCACCGGTGGACTCGCCGCCGAACTCTTCCCCACCCCCGTCGAACTGGCCGCCGTCGTCTGCGCCTGCCGCGACCGGCGCCTGCCGTTCAAACTCACCGCCGGGCTGCACCACGCGCTGCGGCACACCGACCCGGAGACCGGCTTCACCCACCACGGCTTCCTCAACGTGCTGGCCGGCACCCTCGCCGCCGAGCGGGGCGCCGAGGTCGCCGAGGTCGCCGAACTGCTCGCGGCCACCGACCCGGTGCCGCTGATCGAACCGGCCCGGGCCAGCCGCGCCGCCGACCGGCCGCTGTGGATCGGCTTCGGCTCGTGCAGCATCCTGGAACCGCTGACCGACCTGATCAGGCTCGGCCTGGTGGACGGGGGATTCGAGTGATGAGCTGGGTGGACGGTGCGGCCGGATCGCCGTACGGGGTGCACAACCTGCCGTACGGGGTGTTCCGCCCCGCGGACGGTCGGGCCCGGATCGGCGTACGGATCGCCGACCTCGTGCTCGACCTCGACGGCGCCGAAGCCGCCGAACTGATCCTCGCCGGCGGCGCGCTGCGCGAGCCGGTGCTCAACCAGTTCCTGACCCTCGGCCGTCCGCAGTGGACGGCCGTGCGCAGCCGGATCGTCGAACTGCTCACCGACGACGACCACCGCGCCGCCGTCGAGCCGCTGCTCGTCCCGCTCGCCGAGGTAGAGCTGCTGCTGCCGGTCGCCGTCGGTGACTACGTCGACTTCTACTCCTCCGAACACCACGCGGCCAACGTCGGGCAGATCTTCCGCCCCGGCCAGCCGCCGCTGCTGCCGAACTGGAAACACCTGCCGATCGGCTACCACGGGCGGGCCGGCACGGTGGTGGTCTCCGATACGCCGGTGGTCCGCCCGTCCGGGCAGCGCGGCACCCCCGACGGTCCGGTCTTCGGCCCCAGCCGGCGCCTCGACATCGAGGCCGAGGTCGGCTTCGTCGTGGGCGTACCGTCCGAACTCGGCGAACCCGTGCCCGTCGACCGGTTCACCGACCACGTCTTCGGCATCGTGCTGGTCAACGACTGGTCGGCGCGCGACATCCAGGCCTGGGAATACCAGCCGCTCGGCCCGTTCCTCGGCAAGTCCTTCGCCACCTCGGTGTCGGCCTGGGTCACCCCGCTGGAGGCGCTCGCCGACGCCTGGGTGCCGGCCCCGGCGCAGGACCCGGCGGTGCTCGACTACCTCGCCGACGTACCGCACCTCGGGCTCGACCTGCGGCTGACCGTCGACTGGAACGGCACCACGGTCAGCCGGCCACCGTTCGCGACCATGTACTGGACCCCGGCGCAGCAACTCGCCCACCTCACCGTGAACGGGGCGTCGGTGCGCGCCGGCGACCTCTTCGCCTCGGGCACCGTCTCCGGCCCGGACCGGTTACAGACCGGCTCCTTCCTCGAACTGACCTGGGGCGGCAGCGAGCCGGTGCAGCTCGACGACGGCACGTCACGCACCTTTCTCGAAGACGGCGACAGCGTGACGGTCACCGCGACCGCGCCCGGCCCGAACGGCACGACCGTGGCGCTCGGCGAGGTCCGCGGCACCGTCCGGCCAGCCAGGTGACCGCCGGCCGATCAGGGCGCGCCGGCTGGCACTGATCGGGGAGTCGCCGGCGCGCGGATGCTTCTAATCTTCTCCATGTCAGCACGACACAGAGGAGACAGCGAAATGGTTGAGTTCATCGAGACCGACGTCGACGGCGACGGCTACGACGACCTGGTCCGGGTCGAGGTCGACGAGCACGGCGGCATCCTGGCCCAGGCCGACACCAACGGCGACGGCCTCGTCGACATCGTCACCTACGACGTGAACGGCGACGGCGTGGCCGAGTACGCCGAGGTCGACACCAACTACGACGGGATCGCCGACGCCAGCTACACCGGTGGCATCGCCGCCGTCTGAACCACGCACCCGACGACCTAGCGCTTGCCTCCGAGGCAGCCCCGCCGAGGGGGGAGGCAAGACCGGGTCGATCTCCGCTGGATAGGGTTCCCGCGGAGGTGCGCAAATGGGGATTCGCCGGTTCGTGTCGAGCGGACCCCGCTGGCTGCGGATCACCGCCGCCACAGCCCTGGCGGCCGGGGTCATCGCCGGCACCGCCGCCATCGCCGTACGGGTCCTCGCCCCGGCCGAGGTGAGCACGACACAGGCCGGGCCGTTCCCCGCGGCCAGCGAGCAGCCCGGTCCCGGCGTCCGGGGCGTACTGACCTCGGCCCCGCTGGTCGTCGCCGGCCAGCTCAGGATCTACGCCGCCACCCGCCACGTACGCGCCGACGGGCCGGTCGACGCCAAGACCGAACGCAGCCCGTACTGGTCGTACCGCCGGTGGCCCGAACAACTCGTCGGAGTGGTCGTCACCGGCGACACCGTCGTCAGCCGGTGGTCCGATGGCCAACTCGTCGGACTCGACGGGCTGACCGGCGAGGTGCGCTGGCGCACCCCCGGCCCCGACCCGGTCGACTCCGGATACATCGGCGGCCGTACCGGCGCCGACACCGTCTACCGGCCGCACGGGCTGCACACCGCGAACCCACCCGGTGGCGACCCGGTGCTGATCGCCGGCAACTCCACCGAGGTACGCGGCTTCGACGCCGCCACCGGCCGCGAACTCTGGCGGGCCCAATACGACCGACCCAACTGCCGGGCGACCGGATTCACCACGACCGGCGGAGCCTTCCTGACCGTCGACGTCTGCGCCACCGGGGAGCCGCCGGTCGAGTTGTACGACGTGACGACCGGCGCGATGACCCGCTGGCAGCCCGACGGGGCCCGTAAGCCGCTCCTGGTGACCGGGGTGAGCTGCGCGGCGGCCGCCTCCGACTGCCCCGCCGTACGGATTCTCAGCGCCGGTGCACGGCACGGCTGGTCGACGGCCGGCCCGACGCCGGTACCGGTGCCCGCCCTCGACCCGCCCACGGCGCTCGTCGCCGGGGACACGGTCGTCGCCCCCGGCGACGACCCCACGACGGTCGTCGCCACCTCGCTGGACGGCGGCGCGCCGCGGTGGAGCCGCGCCGTCGACACCACCGCCCCGACCGGGACACCCGCCCCGTCGGGGCCGGCGGTCGCCGGCCTGTCGGTGCCGCCGGTGCGCCTGCTGGCCAGCCAGCCTGGCCGGCTGCACCTGCTGGTCACCGGCGGGCAACTGGTCACCCTCGACCCGGCCACCGGCGCCGAACTGTCCCGCTCGGTGCTCACCGTCGGCATCACCAACCGGCAGAAGACCGACTGGCAACCCGGTCACGTGTACGCCGAAGCCGGCCTGGTCTGCATCGAGCGGCTGCCCCACGAGGGCGACCCGGAAGGCACCGACCCCGGCGGCTTTTTTGTCGTCCAGCCGATGATCCTCGCCGGCACCTGAGCCGACGCCGGCTCAGGTGCCGGACCGGACGTCGATGCCGGCCGGGTCGGGCCGCCAGGGTCAGAGAGCCGCTTCGGCCGCCGCCAGGAACGCGTCGTTCTCGGCCGGCGTGCCGATCGTGACCCGTACCCCGTCGCCCGGGAACGGCCGTACGATCACCCCGCGTGCCTCGCAGGCCGCCCCGAACGCCGCCGCCCGGTCGCGCAACGGCAGCCAGACGAAGTTGGCCTGGCTGTCCGGCACGTCCGGGACCAGCTTGCGCATCGCCTCGGTGACCCGGTCCCGCTCGGCGACGACCAGCGCGCAGCGGCGGCGTACCTCGTCCTCCTGGCCGAGCGCGGCGAGCGCGGCGGCCTGCGCGACCAGGTTGGTCGAGAACGGGGTGACCACCTTGCGGACGGCGGCGGCGACGGCCGGCTGCCCGACCATGAAACCGATCCGCAGCCCGGCCAGCCCCCACGCCTTGGACAGGGTGCGCAGCACGACCACGTTCGGCCGGTCGGCGTACTCCTCGATGCCGTCCGGCACCTCGGCGTCGGTGACGAACTCGCGGTATGCCTCGTCGAGCACCACCAGCACGTCGTCGCCGACCGCGTCGAGGAACCGGTCCAGCTGCGCCCGGCGCAGGCTGGTGCCGGTCGGGTTGTTGGGGTTGCAGACCAGCACGATCCGGGTCCGGTCGGTCACGGCCGCGGCCATCGCCGCCAGGTCGTGTCCGTGCCCGGCGTCGTTCGGCACCCGTACGCTGGTCGCGCCGCTGGTCGCCGCGATGATGGGGTACGCCTCGAAGGAACGCCACGAGTAGAGCACCTCGTCGCCGGGCAGGCAGGTCGCGCGCACCAGGTGCTCGCAGAGCGCGACCGATCCGCAGCCGGTGGCGATCCGGTCCGGGGCGACGCCGTACCGCTCGGCGAGCGCCGCACGCAGCGCGACGACGCCCATGTCCGGATAACGGTGGGCACTGGCGACCGCATCGGTCACCGCCCCGACCACGCCGGGCAACGGCCCGTACGGCACCTCGTTGCTCGCCAGCTTGATCGCCTCGGGCAGGCCGAGCTCCCGGGCGAGGTCGGCGGGGCTGCGACCGGGTACGTAGTTCGGCAGCGCCTCGAGGTCGGCCCGGGTGAGTCGCTGCGGCTCGGCGGAACGGGGGCTGGTCATGCGGAGCCTCCTGGGGTGTCGGTGCGGTCACCGGCCGGCGGGGACGGGGCGCCGGCCTTCGGCGGGGCGGAACTCTTCGGCACCTGCACCACGACCGTACGCGCCGACTTGTCGTGCAGCGCCTGGCGCAGCGGCCGGTCGAAGAGCAGGAAGGCCGAGTCGACGAGTTGCAGGATGAACCCGACGCAGCAGTACCAGAGCAGGGTCGGCAGGCCCATCCGGATCCAGCGGCGGAACGAACGGCCGAAGCCGATCCGTTCGTCGGCCTCCAACGGCACGACCTTGATGCCGACGATCCGCTTGCCGAGCGTCTGGCCGTTGTTGCCGACCGCCGGCACCTCGTACGCGAACCACAGCGCGGTGGCGAGCAGCAGGATCGTCAGCAGGAGCCCGTCGGCCCGCGCGTCCAGTTGGGGAAGTCCCTCGGTCGAGCGGTCCCCGGCCATGGCCCGGCGCCAGCTCTCGGCGAACAGCGGGGAGAGTTCCTGGATGTACTGCCACACGAACCAGCCGTTGACGACGACGTTGAGCGCGAAGACGGCCCCGATGTCGATCAGCCGGGCGAGCAGCCGGCCGCCGAGCGGGGCCAGCGCCAACCCGTGCGGCCGGGGCGGGGGCTGGGGCGGCTGGAAGCCGTACGGCGGGTAACCGTACGGCGGATAGGGCGCACCGGGCATCGGCTGGTGGGGGACCGCCCCGGGGTGGGCGCCGGGGTGCCAGCCCGGCGGCGGAGGGCCGGCCGGTGGGTGGTGCGGCGGGGGCGCCCCGACGGGACCGGCCGGAGGTCCGGTGACCGGCTGGTTGCCGGCCGGTGCCGGCGGTGCCGGTTCGGCGGCGGCCGGCGGTTCCTCCGGCTCGGGCGGCGGCGGGCCGGCGGGCGGGGTGGCGTCGGCGGGCAGCGGCTTGCCGATCCAGCCCTCGCCGTCCCAGTAACGCTGGGTGGTCGGATCGGCCGGGTCCTTGTACCAGCCAGGATCGACGCTCACGGCGCCACCTCGCTCCGCTCGGCGGCACCGTGCTTGGCACTGAGCTTGATGGTTCGCTCGCTACGCTCGCTCACGGCGCCAGCCGTAGGGTCGTGGCCGTCGCCGATCCGGGGTGTCCGCTGCTCGCTCTCACGCTGGAACCTTAACCATCGGTTCTGTGGGTGCCCCGCCGTGGCCGTGTTCCGGAGCCGTACGGGTCAGGTGAAGCGGGTCGCGGCGCCACCGGCTCGGCCGGATCTATCGCACATAAGGTGCCTTACCCGATCGACACGGACGAATCGCGCTGGCGGAATCTGCGGTCCGGCGTCACTACCGTGTGCCGCATGGCGAACGGGAAGCCGAGGGTGCGGTACTACCTCGTCTTCGCGCTGGCCGTCGTCGTCGCGCTCGCCGCCACCGGGGTGTGGAACCCGTTCCCGACGATGTGGGACTGGGTGAATCGTAGCCAACCACTGTCCAAACCGGACGTCGCCTGGCAGCAGCGGGTCGGCGGCACGCCGAAGAGCGTGACGATAGCCGGCAACGCCGTCGTGGTCGAGCACCGGACCTCCGTCGAGGCGCTCAACCTCTCCTCCGGCGTACGGCTGTGGGACCGCAAGGCGGACTGGAGCGCCGTCGCCGGTGACGCCCGCGATCCCGTGGTCGCGGTCGGCAAACTGCTCGTCAGGGGCTACGAGGTGCTCGACCCGGCGACCGGGGCCGTACGGCGCAAGGACACCGAGGCGGTCGCCGTGTGGACGTACCGCAACGCCCTGCTCGACGTGCGCTGCTCGGATCCGAAGGACTGCACGCTGACCGCCTGGGACCCGCGTGGCACCACCCCGCGGTGGTCCACCGACATCCCCGGCGTGGGATTCGTGCTCTTCGCCGACAACCCGGACGTGCTGGGTACCCGCGAGCTCACCGCCGACGGCGTCGACCCCGGCGCCGGCGGGCCCGAGCCCATGCCGGCGCTGATCGGCTTCCCGATCGACGGCCGGGTGCACGTCGTCGACACCGCCACCGGCCGGGTGGTGCAGCGGCTCGAACCGGACCGGCGTGACCGGCTGGTCGTGGTCGGTGGCCGGGTGCTGAAGATAACCGCCCGTTCCGAGGACGGCACCTGCTACTTCAACGTCGAGGCCCACGACCCCAACACCGGGCAGCGGATCTGGCAGCGGGCCGGGATCAACCTGCGTACGGCGGACGGCGCCGGCTGCGTGCAGCGGGAGGATCCGCAGGGCGGGCTCAACGTCATCGTCGGCATCGCCCCGGACGCCCGCGAGACGGTGATCGACGCGTACGACGGGCGCTACCTGTGGGTCGGCACGCAGGGCGAGCGGCTCCGGGCGGTCGACGATCACTACGCCCTGGTCCGCGCCGCCGACGGCAGGTCGGTGACGGGGCACCGGCTGTCGGTCGACGGCCCGCGCTGGGACCGGCCGGTCCACCCGGACGCCGAGATGGCCCTGGCCCGCTTCGCGGCGATCGTGGTGGACAGCGACCCGGACCGGGTGATCGCCCTGGATCCGGCGACCGGCCGGGAACTGGTCAACCTCCGCACGACCGCGAAGGTCCTCGCGGTCGGCCCGGCCGGCATGATCATCGGCGAGGGGCGCGACATCGGGTACGTCCCCTTCAACGGCTCCGCGCCCGACCAGCCGGGTGGCGGCGGACCACCGCCCGGCGGCAACGGCAACCCCGGCGGCAACGGCGACGGCAGCGGGTCGTGCGGCGGTGCCAAGGAGCCGGAGTGTGAATCATCGCAGCCCAAGGACGGGTGACCGGCGTACTTCGGTGACGGCGGACATGCGTGGTGCCGGCGGGTGGGAGCGGACGGCCGCGCTGGCTTAGGCTCTCCGTTCATGAGCAGTGCCGCCGCCTTCTCCTACTCTCCCCTGCTGCCCCTCGGTGTCGATCAGACCGAATACCGGCTGATCACCGACGAGGGCGTCGACGTGGTCAACGGTCCCGGTGGCCGGCGGTTCCTGACCGTCGACCCGGCGGCGCTCACCGCCCTGACCGCCGAGGCGATGCACGACATCGCGCACTTCCTGCGCCCCGCCCACCTGGCCCAGCTCCGGTCGATCATCGACGATCCGGCGGCTTCGCCCAACGACCGGTTCGTCGCCCTCGACCTGCTGCGCAACGCGAACATCGCGGCCGGTGGCGTACTGCCGATGTGCCAGGACACCGGCACCGCGATCGTCATGGGCAAGCGCGGCCGGCACGTGCTCACCGACGGCTCCGACGAGGAGGCCATCGCCCGCGGTGTCTACCAGGCGTACACCCGGCTCAACCTGCGCTACTCGCAGCTCGCCCCGATCACGATGTGGGAGGAGCGCAACACCGGCACCAACCTGCCGGCGCAGATCGAGCTGTACGCCGAGGACCCGGGCGGCCACCCGGACGCCTACAAGTTCCTCTTCATGGCCAAGGGCGGCGGCTCGGCCAACAAGTCCTACCTCTACCAGGAGACCAAGGCGCTGCTGAATCCGACCAGGATGATGCAGTTCCTGGAGGAGAAGCTGCGGCTGATCGGCACCTCGGCCTGCCCGCCCTACCACCTGGCCGTCGTGATCGGTGGTACGTCCGCCGAGCACGCGCTGAAGACCGCGAAGCTCGCCTCGGCGAAGTACCTGGACAACCTGCCGACCGAGGGCTCGATGCTGGCGCACGGCTTCCGTGACGTCGAGCTGGAGGCCGAGGTGCTGGAGCTGACCCGGCAGTTCGGTATCGGTGCCCAGTTCGGCGGGCGCTACTTCTGCCACGACGTACGGGTGGTCCGGCTGCCCCGGCACGGTGCCTCCTGCCCGGTCGCGATCGCGGTGTCCTGCTCGGCCGACCGGCAGGCGGTGGCGAAGATCACCCCGTCCGGGGTCTGGCTGGAGCGGCTGGAGACCGACCCGGCCCGCTTCCTGCCCGACGTCACCGAGGAGACCCTCGGCGACGACTCCGACGTGGTCCGCGTCGACCTCAACCGGCCGATGGACGAGATCCGGGCCGAACTCTCCCGCTATCCGGTGAAGACCCGGCTCTCGCTGACCGGGCCGCTGGTCGTCGCCCGAGACATCGCCCACGCGAAGATCGCCGAACGGTTGGACGCCGGCGAGCCGATGCCGCAGTACCTGCGCGACCACGCCGTCTACTACGCCGGCCCGGCCAAGACCCCCGAGGGTTACGCCTCCGGCTCGTTCGGCCCGACGACGGCCGGCCGGATGGACGCGTACGTGGAGAAGTTCCAGGCCGCGGGCGGCTCGCAGGTGATGCTGGCCAAGGGCAACCGGTCCGGCCAGGTGACCCGTTCCTGCCATCAGCACGGCGGCTTCTACCTCGGGTCGATCGGTGGCCCGGCCGCCCGGCTGGCCCAGGACTGCATCCGGCACGTGGAGGTGCTGGAGTATCCCGAGCTGGGTATGGAGGCGGTCTGGAAGATCGAGGTCGAGGACTTCCCGGCCTTCATCGTCGTCGACGACAAGGGCAACGACTTCTTCGCCGAGGTGACCAAGCCCGTCCTCACGGTCGGCCGCCGCTGACCCGCACCGCCACCACCCCGCGATCTTGCAGTTATCTCCTCCTTTTGTCGGCTTTGCCGGGCGATAAGCGCAAGATCGCGGGGATCTCTGCGTGCCGGCGCCGCGCGGGGCAGGATGGAGGGCGTGACTTCTCCTGAGGCTGTGGGCTACCGGATCGAACGCGACACGATGGGCGAGGTCCAGGTGCCCGCCGACGCTCTCTGGCGGGCCCAGACCCAGCGCGCGGTGGAGAACTTCCCGATCTCCGGCCGCGGGCTGGAATCCGCGCACATCCGCGCCCTCGCCCAGATCAAGGGGGCGGCGGCAGAGGTCAACGCCGAACTCGGGGTGCTCGACCCGGACATCGCCGACGCCGTCGCCACCGCCGCGGCGCACGTGGCCGACGGCGGCTACGACGACCAGTTCCCGATCGACGTCTTCCAGACCGGCTCCGGCACCTCGTCGAACATGAACACCAACGAGGTGATCGCCACCCTCGCCGAGCGTGAACTCGGCCGGAAGGTGCACCCGAACGACCACGTCAACGCGTCGCAGTCGAGCAACGACGTCTTCCCGTCGTCGATCCACCTGGCGGCCACCCAGGCGGTCGTACACGATCTCCTGCCGGCACTGCGGCACCTGCACGCCGCCCTGGCGGCGAAGTCCGGCGAGTTCGCCACCGTCGTCAAGGCCGGCCGCACCCACCTGATGGACGCCACGCCGGTGACCCTCGGCCAGGAGTTCGGCGGGTACGCCACCCAGGTGCGGCTCGGTGTCGAACGGCTGGAGTCCGTCCTGCCGAGGCTCGGCGAACTGCCGCTCGGCGGCACCGCGGTCGGCACCGGCATCAACACGCCGCCCGGGTTCGCCGCGGCGGTCATCGAACGGCTCCGCCAGGAGACCGGACTGCCGCTGACCGAGGCCCGCGACCACTTCGAGGCGCAGGGCGCCCGCGACGCGCTGGTCGAGGCGTCCGGGCAGCTCAAGACCGTCGCGGTCAGCCTCTACAAGATCGTCAACGACATCCGCTGGATGGGCTCCGGCCCCACCGCCGGGCTGCGCGAGCTGCTGATCCCCGACCTCCAGCCGGGTTCGTCGATCATGCCCGGCAAGGTCAACCCGGTGGTGCCCGAGGCGGTCCGGCAGGTCTGCGCCCAGGTGATCGGCAACGACGCCACGGTGTCGTTCGCCGGCACCCAGGGCGACTTCGAACTCAACGTGATGCTCCCGGTGATGGCCCGCAACCTGCTGGAGTCCATCCGCCTCCTGGCCGCCGCCGGCCGCCTGCTCGCCGACCGCTGCGTGGCCGGCCTGGTCGCCGACGAGAAGGTCACCCGCACGTACGCGGAGAGTTCGCCGTCGATCGTCACCCCCCTCAACCGCCACCTCGGGTACGACGAGGCCGCCTCGATCGCCAAGCAGGCGCTGGCCGAGGGGATGACCATCCGCGAGGTGGTGATCGAGCGCGGCCACGTCGAGTCGGGCCGGCTCACCGAACGGCAGCTCGACGAGGCGCTCGACGTGTTGCGGATGACCCGTCCCTGAGCCCGGGGCCGCCGTCGGCCTACCCTCGACGACGTGATCTCCACTGTGGTCTTCGACGCCGACGAGACGCTGATCGACCTGCGGCCGGCGGTGACCGGTGGGCTGGTGGCCGTACTCGAGGAGATGTGGCGGCTGACCCCGATGGCGGCGGACGTGACACTCGCCGACCTGGAGTCGGACTGGGGCGCCGTCTTCGGCGAGTTGGCGTCGGCGCCGGTGACCGAGATCCGGCGGGCCGCGCTGGCCCGGTCGTTGGCGCGGGCCGGCCTGGAGACCGAACTCGACCGGCTGGCCGAGCTGTTCTTCGCCCGGCGCTTCGAGCTGACCCGCCCGTTCCCCGACGCGCTGCCGGCGCTGCGGCGGCTGCGGGAGACGTACACGCTGGGGTTCGCCACCAACGGCAACAGCCGGGCGGAGCGGTGCGGGCTGTCCGGCGAGTTCGCGTTCGAGATCTACGCCCATGTCGGCGGGGTGCCGAAGAAGCCGGACCCGGCCTTCTACGCGACCGTGGTGTCGGCGGCCGGGGTCGATCCGGCGGCGGTGGTCTACGTCGGCGACTCGCCGGAACACGATGTGACCGGCGCCCAGGCGGCCGGGCTGCGGGCGATCTGGCTCAACCGCTCCGGCGCGGCGATGCCGGCCGGTCTACGCCCGGACGGCCAGGTCCGGTCACTCGCCGAACTGCCCGCCGCGATCGCCGCCCTGCCGACCTGACCCCCGGCGCGACCCGGGCCGGGCGCCTCAGCCGAGGGCGGTGGCGATCGCGGTGGCGGCGGCGGTCACCTGTGGGCCGACCGATTCGATGTCCAGGGCGGCGAGCGCCACCACGCCTACGCTCGCGGCCAGGCCCTCGACGCCGGGGACCGGGGCGGCCACGCCGTACGCCCCGGGCTGCAGCTCGCCGACGGTGGCGACCGGGCCGAGGTCGCCGAGCCGGCCGGCGAGGATCGCCCGGCCCGCCGCGCCACGGTCGAGCGGATGCCGCGACCCGGCCCGGTAGGCGACGTGGAACGCGGTCCAACTCGGCTCGACGACCGCCAGCGCGACTCCCTCGTCACCCTCGGCCACGGTCAGGTGGGCGGTCGCACCGACCTGCTCGGCCAGCCGGCGCAGTGCCGGCAGGGCGGCGTCGGCGAGCAGCGGCTGCGCCCGGCGGGCGAGTTGCAGCACCCCCACCCCGAGCCGGAGCCGGCCGGCCGTGTCGCGGCGGACCAGGCCGTGCTGGACCAGTGCGGTGACCAGCCGGTAGACGACCGTACGGCCGACACCGAGCCGGGCCGCGGCCTCGGTGACGGTCAGCCCGGCGGGTGCGTCGGCGACCAGTTGCAGCAGTCGTAGCCCCCGGTCGAGGGTCTGTGCCGTCTCACCCGGGCGGGGCGCGCTCTCCACGACCGAGACCCTACGCGCGGAGCGGGTCGGCCGGCGCCACGCCGGCCCCTGCCGGCCGCCAAGATCGGATAAGGTGGGTCAGAGGTATGTCCGGACGCCGCCGGGAAGGCCGCTGCGGCTACCCTTGTACGGTGACGCTACGCCTTTACGACACCGCGACCCGATCGGTGCGGGACTTCGTCCCGCGCGAGAGCGGCAAGGTGGGCGTCTACCTCTGTGGGCTGACCGTGCAGGCCGCGCCGCACATCGGCCACCTCCGTTCCGGCGTCAACTACGACGTGCTCCGGCGCTGGTTCCTGCGCAACGGCTACGAGGTGACCTTCGTCCGCAACATCACCGACATCGACGACAAGATCCTCGACAAGGCGTGCGAACAGGACCGGCCGTTCTGGTCGATCTCGTACGCCAACGAGCTGATCCTCTCGGCCGCCTACCGCAGCCTCAACGTGCTGCCGCCGACGTACGAGCCGCGGGCCACCGGGCACGTGCCGGAGATGCACGAGCTGATCGCCCGGCTGATCGCCGACGGGCACGCCTACCCGGCGCTGGACGGCTCCGGCGACGTCTACTTCGACGTCAGCTCCTACCCGGCGTACGGGGAACTGTCCGGGCAGCAGCCGGACGCGATGCGGGCGGCCGAGGACGCGCCCGGGTTCGCCAAGCGCGACCCGCGCGACTTCGCCCTGTGGAAGGGGCACAAGTCCAGCGAACCGGCGGACGCCTCCTGGCCGTCGCCGTGGGGCCGGGGCCGGCCCGGCTGGCACATCGAGTGCTCCGCGATGTGCTGGCGCTACCTGGGCACCGAGTTCGACATCCACGGCGGTGGGCTCGACCTGACCTTCCCGCACCACGAGAACGAGGTGGCCCAATCCAGGGCCGCCGGCTTCGGGTTCGCCCGCTACTGGGTGCACCACGGCCTGCTCAACCTCGGCCCGGCCAAGATGAGCAAGTCACTGGGCAACGTCATCGACCTGGCCCACGTCACCGCGATCGGGGTCCGCCCGGTCGAGCTGCGCTACTACCTCGTGTCGCCGCACTACCGGTCCCGGATCGACTACTCCGACGAGGCGCTGCGCGAGGCGGGGGTCGCCTACCGGCGGATCGAGGGCTTCGTGCAGCGGGCCGTGGAACGCGTCGGCCGCATCGGTGCGGGTGCGGTGCCGGCGGCGTTCGCCGCCGCGATGGACGACGACCTCAACACCTCGGCGGCGACGGCGGTGCTGCACGACGCACTGCGCGACGGCAACACGGCGCTGGCCGACGGCGACGACGACGCCACCCGCGTCGCGCTGGCCGCGGTACGGGCCATGCTCGACATCCTCGGCGTCGACCCGCTCGACCCGGGAAACATCGGCGGTGAGCGGGGCGGCGACCTGAGAGGGGTCGTCGACTCGCTGGTCGCGCTGGCCCTGGAGCAACGGGCCCAGGCCCGGCAACGGAAGGACTGGGCCGCCGCCGACGCGGTGCGCGACCAGCTCAAGCACGCCGGAGTCGTGGTGGAGGACACCCCGCACGGCCCGCGTTGGACCATTGGAGAACAGGACTGATGGCTGGCAACTCGCAACGCCGTGGGCGTCGGGTGACCCCGAAGAAGGGCGCCACGATCGGCTCGGGCGGCAAGAACCGCGCGGGTCTGGCCGGCAAGGGCAAGACCCTCCCGGCCGACGAGCGTCCGTGGCACAAGGCGTACTCGGGCACCGAGAAGCTGCCCCAGCGCACCGCCTGGAAGCAGGACAAGGAGCGGCGGGCGGCGGCCGAGGAGGGCCGGGCGCCCAAGATCGGCACACCGGGCTCGAAGGACACCACCTGGGGCGTCGGGCAGCGGGGCGCCGGCAAGCCGGCCCGCGCGGCCGCCGGCAAGGCGGGCGGCCGGGCCGGTTCCCGGACCCCGACCCGCAGCGGGCCACGGGTGGCGCCCGGCCGCAAGTCGATGCCGGCGAAGGACGCCCCCGAACTGCTCGTCGGGCGTAACCCGGTCGTGGAGGCGCTGCGCACGCACGTCCCGGCGACCGCGCTGTACGTCGCACACGGCATCGACATCGACGACCGGGTCAACGAACTGGTCCGGACCGCCGCCGACCGGGGCATCGCGATCCTGGAGGTCAGCCGGCCCGAACTGGACCGGATGACCGGCGGCGTGCTCCACCAGGGCGTCGGCCTGCAGGTGCCGCCGTTCGCGTACGAGATCTTCGAGGACCTGCTCGCGGCGTCGGTCGAGCACACCGCGCCGCTGCTCGTCGCGCTCGACGGCGTCACCGACCCGCGCAACCTCGGTGCGGTGATCCGCTCGGCGGCCGCCTTCGGCGCGCAGGGCGTCTTCATGCCCGAACGCCGCGCGGCCGGCATCACCGCCACCGCCTGGCGCACCAGCGCCGGCGCCGCCGCCCGGGTCCCGGTGAGCCAGGTGACCAACCTGACCCGGGCCGTCAAAGCCTGCCAGCAGGCCGGCTTCATGGTGGTCGGGCTCGACGCCGACGGCGAGACCGGGCTCTACGACCTGGAGGCCGCGGTCGGACCGCTGGTGGTGGTCGTCGGCTCCGAGGGCCGCGGGCTGTCCCGGCTGGTCGGCGAAACCTGCGACCTGCGGGTGAGCATCCCGATGGTGTCGGAGATCGAGTCGCTCAACGCCTCGGTGGCCGCCGCCGTGTCGCTGGCCGAGATCGCCCGGCGGCGCCGGGAGTCCTGACCCGCGGAGCCACTGCCACGGGCCGTGCGGCCCCGGACCGGTTTCGGGGCGGCGCGGCCCCCGTAACATGCAGGGCCGGGCATCCCCTCGCCCCGGAGGAGTCGGCAGATGGCAGACCAGGACGGCTACGCGCTCGGCGTCGACCTCGGCACGTCGAACACCGTCGCCGTGCTGCGCTGGCCGGACGGCCGTACCCGCCCGCTGCTGTTCGACGGCCAGCCGGTCATGCCGTCCGGGGTCTTCCTCGACGAGTCCGGCCGGTTCCACGTCGGCCGGGACGCGCAGCGGCTGGCCCAGGCCGACCCGGCCCGCTACGAGCCCAACCCGAAGCGGCGGATCGACGAGGCCGGGGCGCTGCTCGGTGACCGCGAGGTGGCCACCGTCGACCTGCTCGGCGCGCTGCTCGGCGCCGTCGCCCGGGCCGCGGTCGAAGCCGTCGGCTTCCTGCCGCCGGCGGTGGTGACATACCCGGCGGCGTGGGGCGCCCGCCGCCGGGAGGTGCTCGCCACCGCGGTCGGCCGCGCCGGCTGGCCGCCCGTCGACCCGGCCACCGTCGCCAGCGGCGAGGTCCGCCAGGGCACCGGCACCATCCTGCTCCCCGAACCGGTCGCCGCCGCCCGCTACTTCGCCGACGTGCTGCGCCGGCCGGTGCCGGTCGGCAAGGCGATCGCGGTGTTCGACTTCGGTGGCGGCACCCTCGACATCGCCGTGGTCCGCAACGAGGGCACGGACGGCGGAGGCCGGCCCCGGTTCGTGGTCGTCGGCTCCGGTGGCGTCGCCGAACTGGGCGGTCTCGACCTCGACTCCGCCCTCGTCGACCACCTCGGCCAGCTGCTGAACACCGCCGACCCGGGCGCGTGGCAGCAACTCGCCCGGCCGGCCACCCCGGCCCAGTCGCGCAACCGCCGCCAGTTCTGGGAGGACGTACGCGGCGCCAAGGAGATGCTGTCCCGCAGCACGGTCGCCCCCGTTCCGGTCCCCGGCGTCGACCAGGCCGTCCACCTGACCCGTGACGAACTGGAGCGGCTGGCCACCCCGCTGCTGCGACGCGGGGTCATGGAGGCGGGCACCGTCATCACGAACTGCCGGATGACCAGCGACGAACTCGCCGGCCTGTTCCTGGTCGGCGGCTCGTCGCGGGTGCCGCTCGTCGCCCGGCTCCTGCACTCCGAACTGGGCATCGCCCCGACGGTGCTGGAGCAGCCCGAGCTGCCGGTGGCCGAGGGTGCCCTGGCCGAACTCGTCGCGCCGGCCCCGTCGCCGGCGACCGTCGCCGGGCCGGCCGGTCCGCTGGGCGCCGGAGACCTGGCGGCCGGCGGACTCGCCGCCGGCGGCCCGGTGGTCGCCGGCCTCGGCGCCGGTCCGGCGGCTTCTGGTCCGTTCGCTCCTGGTCCGGCCGCTCCCGGTTCGGGCCTGGCGGGGCCCGGCGTAGCCGGTCCGGGCGTTCCCGGCGCCCCGCCGACCGGCGCCCATGGCGGGCCGGCCGGCGCCGGTGCGGTGCCGGGCGGTGTCGGGCCGGCCGGTGCCGTGGTGCCATCGCCGGCCGGGCCGCCGGTCACCTCCGCCCCGCCGTACCAGTCCGGCACCACCTACCAGGCCGGGACGTACGCGTCGAATGCCGCCGGTTCGCCCGCCGCACCGCCGGTCAGCCCCGGCCCGGCGCCGGGGGCCGGAGTCGCTTCCGTGCCGCCGTACCGGCCGGATTCCTCCTCCGGGCCGCCGTACCAGCCGGGGGTGGCCTCCGCGCCGCCGTACCGGCCCGAGGCCCCGTACGGCCAGGGCGGGCCGGCGGCGCCCGGCCAGCCGTATCCGTCGGGTGCTCCGGTCGGGTATCCGGTCTCCCCGGCGAGCCGGCCGGCACCGCAACCCGCCGCCCCGGTGTCCGCGGCGCCGTCCGCTTCCCGCTACGGCGGCCCGCCACCGCGTCCGACCGAGCCGGACCGGGAACCGGTGGACATCCACGGGTGGCGGCACCGGCGGTCGTGGTGGATGGGTGCCGGCGCGGCGGTCGCGGTCGTGGCGGTCGTGGCCGCCGCCTACCTCTACTTCACCGGCAACCGCTACGCCGACATCGAGTTCAAGACCTTCGCCGACGTCGGGACGGTCAAGGCCGGTGACACCCGGCCCTCGCGCCTCTTCACCCGGGTCGTCGGGGACCGGGCGTACGCCGCCTACGAGCGGGAGGACGACCGGCTGGAGATCGTGGCCGTCGACATCACCACCGCCAAGGTGGTCTGGCGCCGGCAGACCACCGAGACGTCCGACGACTGGGCCGGCATCAGCGCGCTGCCCGACGGTGTCATCGCGTACGCCGACCGGATCAGCGACTCCGAGCCGCGCGCCATGGTCGTCTACGACGACGACGGCGACAAGCTGTGGACCCACCAGATCCGGGGGAACGACTGGGTCTTCGTCTTCGACGGGGCGGCCGTGGTCATCGACCGGACCGGCAACCGGGTCGTCGGCCTCGACCGGCGGTCCGGTACGCAGAAGTGGTCCCACGACAACCCGCGGGACCAGTACGACAACGCGGCGACCGCCGTCTACCCGGTGACCACGGAGAAGGACATCTCCGGCCCGGCCATGGTCGATGGCAGCGCGCTCGCCCCGGATCTCGGCGACGACCAGCGGATCGTGCAGGTCGGCGCGGACCGCAGCGTCCGGGTGATCGACGTGAAGAGCGGCGAGATCGTCAAGAGCCGACCGAACGTGGCCGACCCCGACGACACGGTGCTGGCGTACGGGAACCAGCTCTTCGTCGGCGCCAGCGAGAGCGGATACCGGATCGCCGCGTACGACCTGGAGAGCCTCGGTGAGCCGTCGATCGTCTACACCGCGGCCGACGCGCAGGGACGGCTCGACGCCATGGTGCCGTGCGGTGACGGGCGGATCTGCCTACTGGAGACGTCGTCCCTGGACCGGAAGACCACCCACCTGGTGGCGGTGAACACCGAGAAGGACGGCGAGATCTGGCGCAAGCCGTCCCCTGACGCCCAACTCGTCGTGCCGGTGGGCGACCACGTCATCACCCGGACCCAGAGCAACTCGGAGTCGAAGGTCTTCGACGCCGACGGTGACGAGTTGGTCAGCCAGGAGGGGGTCGCGGTCCGGCTCGACGCGGCCAACGTACTGCTCTTCAGCGAGGACCTGACCACCTACTCGGCCAGCCCGAGCGTCGCGGGGCTGCCGGTACGCGCCGGCGAGCCGGTCCAGCTCGGCCAGCTCAAGGACGTCTGGCCGGCGAGCTGCTCGTGGAACACCGCCCAGATCATCTGCGGGACCGACGAGGGATTCGTGGTGAGGCGCTTCACCCCGGAGTGAGGCCGGCCGCGCGGCGCCTCGGTGTTCCTTGTCGATCTGAGCGAAAACCACCTCTCCCAGCCTGGGAAAGGTGGTTTTCGCTCAGATCACGAAGCTGTTCGCCGCCGGCAATGCGGCGAGGGGTGCGGCGTCAGTTGGCCTTGGCCGAGTGTCGGCGTTCGGTACGCCGGACCACGGCGTGCAGGGCCAGTAGCGCGTATCCGCCGAGGATCGGGATGACCGCCGGCAGGATCATGACGCCGAGGACCGCCACCAGCGCGGCGACGCCCGCGGTGGCGAGCAGCAGGCCGGGATGCGCCCCGGCGGTCAGCGCGGCGGCGCGGGTGGCGGCCAGCCAGTCCCGGCCGCCCCGCCGCCCCACCTCGACCAGGGTGAGTCCGGCGAGCCCGGCACCGACCACGGCCAGTACGACGGTCAGCACGACCAGCGGGGCACCGCCCGGTACGACGCCCCGGTGCAGCGCCAGCAGGTTGACCCCGAGCAGCGCCGTGACGGCGAGCAGGGCGAGGGTGGCCACCGCACCGGGCAGGAGCGCGCGGGCGAACCGGTGCAGGGTCGGCCGCAGCCCGGGCCAACTGTCCGTCTCGATCCAGTCGTGGACGGCGGCGCTCGCGGTCGCCACCGCACCGCCCGCCGTCACCACGCCGAGCGACCCGATGGCCGCGAGGATCCCGACCAGGGCCAGGTCGCTGGCGTTGCGCAGGGTGTCCCGCCAGTCCCGCCGCGGCGCTGCGGCATCGGCTTCCTCCGGCCACCGGCCGACGACCGGGTCGGCTGCCGTGCCGTCCGACGCACCCGGACGGTCGACCATCCCCCGACGAGACACCCGCCCGGACGTCATGACCAGGCACCCGCCCCGCCATCGACCCCCGACCAGCGACCAGCACCGCTGCCGCCCGACGAGACACCCGGACCAGCGTCAAACCCCGACCGGCTCACGCAACCACGACGAGACACCTGGACCGGCGTCAAACCATGACCGGCACCGCTGTCACCCGACGAGGCACCTGGACCAGAGTCCAACCATGACCGGCCTGCCGCACCACGACGAGACACCTGGACCGGCGTCAAACCATGACCAGCACCGCTGTCACCCGACGAGGCACCCGGACCAAAGTCCCACCTTGACCGGCTTGCGCAACCACCGACTGGCACGCCGTGACCCTCCGGTTTCACCCTTTGAGCCCGCTCGTGTTGATCCCCTCGACGAGCATCCGCTGGAATGCGACGAAGAAGAGGAAGACCGGCAGCAGGGACAGCACCGACATGGCGAACATCGGGCCGACCGCGCTCTGGCTGGTCGAGTCGATGAACAGGGTCAGCGCGACCGGCACCGTGTAGTCGTCGAGGTCGGACAGGTAGACGAGTTGCCGGAAGAAGTCGTTCCAGGTCCAGATGAACGAGAAGATCGCCGTGGTGACCAGCGCCGGCCTGCTCAGCGGCAGGATGACGTGGTAGAAGACGCCGTACGAGCTGGCGCCGTCGATCTTGGCGGCCTCGTCGAGTTCGCGCGGGATGCCCCGCATGAACTGGACCATGAGGAAGACGAAGAACGCCTCGGTGGCCAGGAACTGGGGTACGACCAGTGGCAGGTACGGCCAGGGGCCGCCGACCATGTCGAAGGTGCGGAACAGGATGTACTGCGGCACGATCAGCACGTGACCGGGGAGCAGCAGCGTCCCGATCATGATGGCGAACCAGATGCCGCGGAACTTGAACCGCAGCCGGGCGAAGGCGTACGCGGCGAGCAGGCAGGAGATCGCGTTGCCGATGACGGTCAGCAGGCTGACCAGGGCGCTGTTGAAGAAGAACCGGCCGAAGTTGACGTCGAAGTTGGTCCACCCGTTGGTGTAGTTGCCCGGGGTGAACCGTTCCGGCAGCAGGCCGATGTTGTTGACGATCTCTTCCTGCGACTTGAACGACGTCCCGATCATCCAGATGAGCGGGTAGAGGACGACGGCCAGGATCGCGATCAGCATGAGCAGGCGCAGCGCCTGCCGGCCGCCGCCGCCGGCGGACCGGCGGGTGGCGGCGACTGCCGGTGTCTGGGTGACCATCAGCGGTCCTCCCCGTCCGAGTAGTGCACCCAGAACCGCCCGGTGCTGAAGAGCACGATCGTGATGGCGGCGATGGCGAGCAGGAAGACCCAGGCCATGGCGGACGCGTAGCCCATCTCCAGCTCGGTGAAGCCGGTTATGTATAGGTTCAGCGTGTACATCAGTGTGGAGTCGACCGGGCCGCCGGTGCCGTTGCTGAGTACGAACGCGGCGGTGAAGCCCTGGAACCCGTTGATCGTCTCCAGCACCAGGTTGAAGAAGATGACCGGTGACAGCATCGGCAGGGTGATGTTGAGGAACTGGCGTACCGGCCCGGCGCCGTCGACGGAGGCGGCTTCGTAGAGTTCGGTCGGCACCTGCTTGAGGCCGGCCAGGAAGATCACCATCGGGGCGCCGAACTGCCAGATGGCCAGCACCATGAGGGTTTCCAGGGCCCAGTCGGGGTCGTTGACCCAGGGCTTGCCCTCGATGCCGAAGATGCTCAGGAACGAGTTGAACGCCCCTTCGCGGTTGAACATGTTGACCCAGACGATGGCCAGCGCGACGCTGCCGCCGAGCAGCGACGGCAGGTAGAACAGGCCGCGGAACAGCCCGACGCCGCGCCAGGCGCGGTTGAGCAGCAGGGCGACGGCGAGGGCCGCGGCCAGCTTGAGCGGTACGGCGATCAGGGCGAACGACAGCGTCACCTGTACGGCGTGCCAGTACGACGGGTCGGCGGTGAACATCCGCTCGTAGTTGGCGAAGCCGACCCATTCGAGTTCGGACCAACTGCTGAGGATGTCGTAGTTGGTGAAGCTGAGGTAGAGCGAAAGCAGCATGGGGATCGCCGTGATGGCCATCAGTCCGATGAGCCAGGGCGACAGGAAGACGTACCCGGCCAGACCTTCGCGCCGTCGGACCCGTCCGGACCCCCGCTTAGCGGAGGTCCGGACCGGGTCCTTGGTGCGCGAGGTCGGTTGGGGCGCCGTGGTCAACGCCACGAGTCGACTCCTCTCCGATCTCGTGACGGGCTATACGATCGCGGACTTGCAGGCGGTCAGGAACGCGGCGGCGGCCTGGGCCGGCGTCTGCCGGCCGTACTGGGCCTCCTCGGCCGACTTGATCAGCTCGGCCCGGACCTTGCTGTGGCCCTTGAGTGGCACCTGCGGGGACGGGCCGAACTTCGTGGCCAGGTCGGTCTCGACCTGGATCGAGGTCTTCATGGCCTGGTCGGTGACGGCGTCGCTGACGGTCTTGCGTACGTCGAGGTTGGACGGCAGGCCCCGGTCGGTGCCGAGGATCTTGCCGGCTTCGGGGTCGTTGGACAGGAAGTTGAGTACGTCGACCGCGACATCCTTGTGCTTGGTGCCGCGGAAGACCGACCAGTACATCGAGGCCCGGGCCCACTGCGCGCTCGGGTCGCCGGGGTAGGCCATGACGCCGAGTTCGTCCTTGGTGTTCTTCTTCAGCTCCGGCAGCTGGTTGACCCACACGAACGAGGTGGCGGCCTTGCCGGTGACGACGAGCTGCTTGGTGATGTCGGTGGCGTTGCCCTCGTGGATCACGTCGGCGGTCGGGGTGGCACCGCGGTCGCGGGCGCCCTTCCACAGCTCGAACCAGCGGGTCACGTCGGACTCGTCGAAGCCGAGGTCCTTGCCCTTGTAGAGGTCCTTGCCCTGCTGGCGCAGCCACACCCAGAACGCCTTGTAGTCGGCGCTCGGGTCCATGGTCCCGGGGGTTCCGGTGGTCTTGCTGACCTGCTCGGCCCAGGTGATGAAGTCTTCCCAGCTCATGCCGGTGGTCGGCTCGGGCAGGTTGTGCTTCTGCAGCAGCGTCTTGTTGTAGACCAGGCCCTGGGTGTTCTCGCCGGAGGCGATACCGGCGAGCTTGCCGTCGACGACGCCGTACTGCCAGAGGCTCTCCGGGAACTTGGTGACGTCGAGCTTGTTGTCGTCCTTGTACGAGGTCAGGTCGAGCGTGGTGTTGCGCGACGCGTACTCGGTCAGGAAGTTGTCGTCGATCTGGAAGATGTCGGGGGCGTCGCCGCCGGCGGTGAGGGTGGCGAGCTTGTCGAAGTAGCCCTGGTTGGCCTGCCAGGTCTTCTTGAAGGTGACGTTGGGGTGCTTCTGGGTGTAGAGGGCGAGCGCCTGCTCGGTGAGGTTGGCGCGTGCCTCACCGCCCCACCAGAAGATCGACAGTTCGACCGGGGCGTTGGGGTCGGTGCTCGCTTCGTTGTCCTCGCCACCGCAGGCCGCGGCGCCGAGGACCAGGGGCAGTGCGACGACCGCCGCGACCAGGGCACGTAGCCTACGGCCACGACGGAAAGGGGTACGGTGGTCGCGCGGGGCGTCCGCCGTCGGGGATGAAGCGGGGTGCATTTGCGCTCACTCCTTGGCGTTAGGAGGCGACTCCTTCGAGGGCGGCTGTCGCCGTGCTGCCCGGGCCCGCAGGGCAATGCGGGCCCGGGCTCGTTGAGTCGCGAATGACCAGTTCGGTCTGCAGCGTTACCTGTGCGGTGGTGCGACGGTCGTCTCCGTGCTGTAGCAGCATGTCGACGGCCGTCCGGCCGGCGGCCGCGGTTGGGGTGGCCACCGTCGTCAATTTGGGGCGGGTGAGCCGGCTCAGCGAGATGTCGTCGATGCCGACCACGCTGATGTCTTTCGGCACCCCGATCCCGAGCGCGTCGAGCCCCTCGATGAGGCCGATCGCCATCAGGTCGTTGTAGGCCAGTACGGCGGTGACCTCGGCGCGGCGGACCTGGTCCGCCATGCTCTGACCGCCGTCTTCGGTTGGTGGGTTGGGGCCGAGCACCGTGAGGGTGGCGTCGGCGGCACGGGCCGCCGCGCCGGCCGCGCGGCGGATCTCACGACTGGTCCACGAGCCGCGCGGACCGCTGAGCAGGGCGATCTCGCGGTGGCCGAGGCCGGTCAGGTGTTCGATGGCCAGGCGGGCGCCTTGACCGACGTCCATCACGACCGCGGGTAGGCCGGTGACCTGCCGGTTGATGACGACGAGCGGCACCTCCCGGCTGAGTTGCTCGATCAGGCTGTTGCTCATCCGGGGGCTGCACAGCAGGACCCCGTCGACCTGCTTGGCGAGCGCGTGGACCAGTTCCTCCTCGACCGACGGGTCTTCGTTCGTGTCGGTCACGAAGATGTGGTAGTCCCGGTGTCGGGCCTGGCTCTCCGCCGCCTTGATCAGGGGCGGGAAGAACGGGTTGGCGATGTCGGCGACCATCAGGCCGATGTTGTGGGTACGGCCGGTGATCAGTGCACGGGCGGCTTTGTTGGGGCGGTAACCGAGGTGCTCGGCGCAGGCCAACACGCGACCACGGGTCTCCGGGTTGACCAGGTGCGGGGCCGAGAACGTGCGGGAGACGGTGGAGATGTGCACCCCGCAGGCCCGGGCTACGTCCCGAATGGTGGCAGGCACGTGAATCCCTTTCGCACTGTGGCTGTCGTCACTTCGGTGCGCCAATTAATGCAAACGGTTGCTCGGGTGTCAACGCCTGGATTACCGGATCATTGCGGCGAGGTTCCCGATCGCCGTCGTGAACAGTAGCTAACTAGGACAATCAGGGCGACTTTGCTGTCGAGCGTTGACGATCCTTGGGTTACGTGGTTATTTCTGCTGCAAACGTTTGCAGTTACGGAGGCGGTGCGGAATGTCAGGCGAACCCGGTCGACGGCAGCGTTACGCCCTGGTCGGAGCTGGTGCGCGGGCGGAGATGTTCGTCCGCTCCCTGGTCCTCGACCACGGCGCGACCGCCGAACTGGTCGCGCTGGCCGACGTCAACCAGACCCGGATGGACGCCCACAACGCCTGGCTGCGCGAGCTGGCCGCACCGGCCGTGCCGACGTACCGGGCGGCCGACTTCGGCGCCATGCTGGACAAGGAACGCGTCGACACCGTGCTCGTGACCAGCGTCGACAGCACCCACGACGAATACATCGTCGGCGCGCTGCGGGCCGGCTGCCGGGTGATCACCGAGAAGCCGATGACCGTCGACGTGACCCGCTGCCAGCGGATCCTCGACGCAGTGGAGGCGACCGGCGGCTCGGTGGCGGTCGCCTTCAACTACCGCTACAACCCGTTGCACGAGAAGGTGCGCGAAATCATCGCCGCCGGCGAGATCGGTGAGATCGGCTCGGTCCACTTCGAGTGGCTGCTCGACGTACGGCACGGCGCGGACTACTTCCGCCGCTGGCACCGCGACAAGGCCAACTCCGGCGGGCTGATGGTGCACAAGGCCAGCCATCACTTCGACCTGGTCAACTGGTGGCTGGACGCGGTGCCGGTCGAGGTCTACGCCGCCGGGCGGTTGTTCTTCTACGGCTCCGACGCCGGGCACCGGCACGGCTACGCCCGCGACTACGACCGGGTGCACGGCTCACCGGCGGCCACCGACGACCCGTTCGCGATGCACCTCGCGCAGCACCCCCGGCTGCGCGCGCTCTACCTCGACGCCGAGACCGAGGACGGCTACCACCGCGACCGCAACGTCTTCGCGCCCGGCGTGACGATCGAGGACGACATGGCGGTCCTCACCCGCTACTCCACCGGCGCGACCCTGACCTACCACCTCACCGCGTACGCGCCCTGGGAGGGCTACCGGGTGATGTTCAACGGCAGCCGCGGCCGCCTGGAACTCGAGGTCGTGGAGAGCGACCACGTCAGCCCGCAGAGTGCCGGCGCGCTCAAGGGTGCCGCGTTGCACGGCACCGAGGCCGCCGCCGAGTCCGGCGCGGTCAGCCTGACCGTACGGCCGTTCTGGACCAGGCCCCGGGAGGTGCCGGTGCCCGGCTACCGCCGCGAGGGCCACGGCGGCGCCGACGCCCGGATGACCGGGGTGCTCTTCGGCGGCGCGGCCGACCCGATGACCCGGGGCGCCACCGCCCGTGACGGGGCCCTCGCCCTGCTCACCGGCCTGGCCGCGAACCGCTCCTTCGAAACCGGGCAGCCGGTGCGGGTCGCCGACCTGCTGTCCGTGACCTGAGTGCCGGCCGGCCGCGCCCCGTGACCTGACTGCCGGCCGGCCGACCCGGCCGCCCCGTGACCTGATCCCGACCATGCACTTGCGAGGAGACCGCAACGTGTCGCCGACACCCAGATCCGACATCCTTTTCCCGGCCGAGCCCACCCAGCGGGCCCTCGCCCGGGAGCTGTACGCGCTGGCCAAGGACCAGCCGATCATCTCCCCGCACGGGCATGTCGACCCGCTGATCCTCGCCGACGACGCGCCGTTCCCCGACCCGGCCCGGCTGATCATCGTGCCGGACCACTACGTCACCCGGATGCTGCTCAGCCAGGGGGTCCCGCCGGCCGAGCTGGGCGTACCGACCGTCGACGGCCGGCCGGTGGAGACCGACGGCCGCACCATCTGGCGGCGGTTCGCCGCGCACTGGCACCTCTTCCGTGGCACCCCCTCCCGGCTGTGGCTGGAGCGGACCTTCGCCGAGGTCTTCGGCGTCGAGACCGCCCTGAGCCCGCAGACCGCCGACGAGGTGTACGACACCATCGCCGCCCGGCTCGCCGAACCCGAGTTCCGGCCCCGGGCGCTTTTCGAACGCTTCAACATCGAGGTGCTGGCCACCACCGAGTCGCCGCTGGACGACCTGGGCCGGCACGCCAAGCTCGCCGCCGACGGCTGGGGCGGCCCGGGCGGCCGGGTGATCACCACGTTCCGTCCCGACAACGTGGTCGACATGGACTTCGAGGGCTGGGCCGACAACGTCGCCCGGCTCGGTGAGATCACCGGAGCCGACACCGGCACCTACCGCGGCTACCTCGCCGCCCTGCGCGACCGCCGGCAGGCGTTCATCGCCGCCGGGGCCACCTCGTCCGACCACGGCCACCCGACCGCGCTGACCCTGGCCCTGTCCGAGGCCGAGGCGACCGCACTCTTCGAGCGGGGCCTGCGCGGTACGGCCGACGCGGCCGACGCCGAGGCCTTCCGCGCCCACATGCTGCTGGAGTTCGCCCGGATGTCCATCGAGGACGGACTGGTGATGCAGCTGCACCCGGGATCGGTCCGCAACCACAACCGCTGGCTGTACGAGACGCACGGGCGCGACGTCGGCGGCGACATCCCGCAGGCGACGGAGTACCTGCACGCGCTCACCCCGCTGCTCGACGCGTACGGCAACGACCCGCGGCTGCGGGTGGTCGTCTACACCCTGGACGAGTACACCTTCAGCCGCGAACTCGCCCCGCTGGCCGGTGGCTACGCCGCCCTCTACCTGGGTGCCCCGTGGTGGTTCCTGGACTCGCCGGAGGTGCTGCGCCGCTTCCGCGAGTCGGTCACCGAGACCGCGGGCTTCTACAACACGGCCGGGTTCGTCGACGACACCCGGGCGTTCTGTTCCATCCCGGTACGCCACGACGTGGCCCGCCGCATCGACGCGGGCTTCCTCGCCCGGCTCGTCGCCGAGGAACGGCTGCCGCTTTCCGAGGCGGCCGAGACCATCGTCGACCTGGCGTACCGGCTGCCGAAGAAGATCTTCAAGATCGGGGAGAGGTTATGAGCGGCACGGTCACCATCACCGGCGTCGACGTACACGACGTGCGGTTTCCCACCGCGGCGGCCGGCGACGGCTCGGACGCGATCAACCGCGGTGACTACTCGGCGACCTACGTCGAACTGCGCACCGACGCCCCGGACGGGGTCTTCGGCGCCGGGTTCACGTTCACCAACGGCCGGGGCAACGAGATCACCTGTGCGGCCATCCGGGCCCTGTCGCACCACGTCGTGGGGCGTACGGTCGGCGAGATCTTCGCCGAGCCGGTGACGTTCTGGCGGTCGCTCACCGCCGACGTGCAGCTGCGCTGGCTCGGCCCGGAGAAGGGCGTCATCCACATGTCGGCCGGCGCGCTGGTCAACGCCGTGTGGGACCTGCGGGCCAAGCTGGAGGGCAAGCCGCTGTGGCGGCTGCTCGCCGAGATGCCGACCGAGGAACTGGTCGCCAACATCGACTTCCGGCACATCACCGACGCGCTGACCCCCGACGACGCGCGGGCCATCCTCGACAAGGGCCTGACCGGCTGGGAGGAGCGGCTCGCCGGCATCGAGCGGGACGGGTTCCCGTCGTACACCACCTCGGTCGGGTGGCTCGGTTACCCCGACGACAAGGTCCGGGCGTTGACCCGGCAGGCGTACGCCGAGGGTTGGCGGGCGATGAAGATGAAGGTCGGCGGGCCGATCGAAGACGACGTACGGCGGGCCCGGATCATCCGCGAGGAGATCGGCCCGGACGCGTTGCTGATGATGGACGCCAACCAGGTGTGGGACGTCGACGAGGCGATCGCCAACATGGCCCGGCTCGCCGAGGTCGACCCGTACTGGATCGAGGAGCCGACGCACGCCGACGACGTGCTCGGCCACGCCCGGATCGCCCGCGCCGTGGCGCCGATCCGGGTGGCCACCGGCGAGGTCGCGGCCAACCGGGTGATCTTCAAGCAGCTGCTGCAGGCCGAGGCGATCGGCGTCATGCAGATCGACGCCTGCCGGGTCGCCGGGGTCAACGAGGTGCTCGCCGAGATCCTGATGGCGGCCAAGTTCGGGGTGCCGATCTGCCCGCACTCCGGCGGCGTCGGCCTCTGCGAGTACGTCCAGCACCTGGCGATCTTCGACTACCTGCGGGTCGGCACCTCGCTGGAGGGCCGGATGGTCGAGTACGTCGACCACCTGCACGAGCACTTCGTCGACCCGGTACGCACCCGGGACGGTCGCTACCTGGTGCCCGAACAGCCCGGCTACAGCAGCACGATGCGGCCCGCCTCGATCGCCGAGTTCTCCTTCCCGGACGGCCCGGCGTGGCGATAACCAGCCAGCCCGGCGCGGCGACCGGCAGCCTGCCCGACCCGGCCCCGGGCGGGCGGCTGCGGCTCGACACACTCCGTCACCTGCCCGCCGAGAGCCGCCCGCTGGTACGCCCCGGCGAGGTGTCCGCCGGCATCGTGCACCTCGGGCTCGGTGCCTTCCACCGGGCCCACCAGGCGGTCTACACCGAGGCGGCGATCGCCGCGGCCGGCGGCGACTGGGGCATCGTCGCGGTGGCCCCGCGCAGCCTCGACACCGTGCGCCGGCTCACCGAGCAGGACAACCTGTTCAGCGTCACGACGATGTCGGCCGCCGGGACCGGCACCAACGTGATCGGCGCGTTCGCCGGCGTACGGCACGCCGCCGGGGACCCGGCCGCCATCGTCGCGCTGCTCGCCGATCCGGCGATCCGGGTGGTGACGCTGACCGTGACCGAGAAGGCGTACCAGCTGGATCCGGCCACCGGCGTGCTGCGGCCCGACCCGGCCGTGGCCGCCGACCTCACCAGCGACCGGCCGCCGGTGACCGTACCCGGACTGCTCGTCCGTGGGCTGATGGCCAGGGCGCGGGCACACGCCGGCCCGATCGCGCTGGTGAGCTGCGACAACCTGCCGTCCAACGGCCGGCGGCTGGCCGGGCTGGTGACCCAGGCGCTGGAGTACGCCGACGCGCCCGCCAAGGCCGTCGACTGGGTGTACGCGAACGTGACGTTCCCCGGCACCATGGTCGACCGGATCGTCCCGGCCAGTACCTCCGACACCCTCGCCACGGCGGAGCGGGCGCTCGGGGTCGCCGACCTGATGGCGGTGGCCGGTGAGCCGTACCGGCAGTGGGTGATCGAGGACCGGTTCCCGGCCGGCCGGCCGGCGTGGGAACGGGCGGGCGTGGTGCTCACCGACGACGCCGGCGGCTGGGAGCGGCTGAAGCTGCGGACCCTGAACGGCCTGCACTCGGCGACCGCCTATCTGGGCGCGCTCGCCGGGCGGGAGACGATCGCCGACGCGCTGCGGATCCCGCACCTGACGCGGGTGCTGCGCCGGCTGGTCGCCGAGGACGTGGCGAACAGTTTCACGCCGCCGGACGGCGTCTCGGTGGTCGAGTACGGCGAGACGGTGCTGGAGCGGTTCGCCAACCCGGTCATCTGCCACCGCACCGTACAGGTGGCGATGGACGGGTCGCAGAAGCTTCCGCAGCGGGTGCTGCACACGATCCTCGACCGCCGGGCGGTCGGGGCGAGCCCGCGCTGGGCGGCCCTGGTGGTCGCCGCCTGGATGCGGTTCGCGCAGGGTCGCGCCGACGACGGTTCGGCGCTGCCGCTCGACGACCCGCTGGCGCCGATGATCGGTGCCGCGCTCGCCGACAGCGACGGGACCCCGGCCGGTGTGGTCACCGCGCTGCTCGGCCTGACCGAGGTGTTCCCGTCCGGGCTCGCCGACGACGATGTGGTTCGTGAACTGATCGTGGACTGGTTGACCGCGCTGGACCGGCACGGCGTCGAGGCGACGCTGGCCGGGGCGACCTGACCGTACGACCGCCGGGCGGCGGGACCGGGTCCCGCCGCCGCGCGGTGGAGCGGGAGCGGGCCGCTGCCGCGGTGGAGTGAGATGGAGGAGGAACGGTGACGACACCGACGGTCGCCCTGATCGGGGCGAGCGGCCACGGGCTGTGGCACCGCCGGGCGCTGGCCCCGTTGCACGAGTCCGGCCGGCTCCGGCTCGTCGCGCTGGTCGACGTACGGCCGGTGGAGGCGGCGCCGGACGCGCCCGTACCCGAGGGGGTCGGGGTGTTCACCGACCACCGGGAGATGCTGCGCGTCGCCCGGCCCGACGTGGTGGTGATCTGCACGCCCGCGCACACCCACCTGCCGATCGCGCTGGACTGCGTGGCGGCCGGCGCCGACCTGCTGCTGGAGAAGCCGCCGGTGCTGACGCTGGCCGAGCACGCCACGCTCGCCGACGCGCTGGCGGCGGCCGGGCGGACCTGCCAGGTCGGGTTCCAGGCGCTCGGGTCGGCGGCGCTGACCGAGTTGCGGCAGGCGGTCGGCTCCGGTGCCCTGGGTACGGTCACCGGCGTGGCGGCGGTCGCGTCGTGGCGCCGCGACGACGCCTACTACGCCCGCTCGTCGTGGGCCGGCCGGCGGTCCGTCGACGGCCGGCCGGTGCTCGACGGAGCCCTGGCCAACCCGCTGGCCCACGCGGTGATGCAGTCGCTGGTGATCGCCGGTGGGTGCGCGTCGGGCCGCCCGGTGTCGGTCGATGTGGAGCGCTACCGGACCCGGCCGATCGAGGTGGACGACACGGCCACGATGCGGGTGACGCTGGACGGCGGCCCGCCGGTGGTGGTCGCGGTGACGCTGGCCGGGGAGGATTTCATCCCGGGCGAGGTGATCGTGCACGGTACGGCCGGTCGGGCGGTGCTGGAGTATCCGACCGACCGGCTCAGGCTGCCGGGTGAGCGGGTCGCGCGGGAGGTGCCGGGCCGGGTCGGGTTGCTGGAGAACCTGTTGGCCCATCGCGCCGACCCGGCGGGGGTGCCGTTGATCGCGCCGCTGGCCGCGACGGAGGCGTTCACCGCCGTGGTCGAGGCGATCGGGACCGCGCCGGAGCCGACCCTGGTCGACGCGGTGTCGGTCGGTGCGGGGCCGGCACGGGTACGGGTGATCGAGGGCATCGACGGTGCGCTGCGGCTGGCCGGGGATCGGATGGCACTGCTCTCCGAACTCGGGGTGGCCTGGGCCCGGCCGCCGTTCCGGGCGGAACTCGCCGGGGCGGCCGGAGTCGGGCAGGGCGGGTGACGGAAAACATATTGCAAATCTGGGGAACAACAGTCCGGTAGCAAAACGGACCGAAGAGTACGAACCTCGGCGAGAGTGGCCGAGTGAATATGTATTGCCCAGATTCAATGCAACATATCTGCGTTTCCAATGCATTGACATATTTGTAGCCACTTACCTAGCGTTTGTTCCAGTGAGGTTTCGTACTGGCGAACATCAGGCAGGGGCGAAATATGCGAATGCGATCGAGGGTGTTGACGGCCGCGGCGGTCGGGGTCTGCCTCGCGGCGGCTCCGGCCACCGTCGCGGCCGCCGGCGGCGGCATCGACCGGCCGGCGGGCCGGCAGACGCTGCCGGCGAACGACGGCTGGGCGGCGTACGGCCCGGGTACCACCGGCGGTGCCGCCGCGACGCGCGACCAGGTGCACGTGGTGCAGACCCGGGCCGAGCTGATCGCGGCGCTCGGCGGTGACAACGCCACCAACCGGTCCAACGCCACTCCGAAGATCATCTACATCAAGGGCGTCATCGACGGTTTCGAAGGGCCCGACGACAAGCTGCTGAGCTGCGACGATCTGGCCGACCCGGAATACTCGCTGCCGGCGTACCTAGCCGCCTACGACCCGGCGACCTGGGGGCGGGTCACCCCGTCCGGGGCGCTGGAGCAGGCCCGGGTCCGCTCGGTCACCAACCAGACCCGGCACACCCAGATCAACCTCGGCCCCAACACCACGATCATCGGGCTGCGCGGTGCGGTCCTGACCGGTCTCACCCTGATGGCCGACACCGCCAACAACGTGATCATCCGCAACATCACCTTCGACGACGCCCGGGACTGCTTCCCGGCCTGGTCGCCGACCGACGGCGAGACCGGAAACTGGAACTCGCAGTACGACCAGATCTCGGTGCGGCGCAGTCAGAACGTCTGGATCGACCACAACACGTTCACCGACGGCGACAACCCCGACAGTTCCCAGCCGCTGTATTTCGGGCGGCCGTACCAGGTGCACGACGGCTCGGTCGACATCACCCACACCGCCAGCCTGGTCACCGTTTCCTACAACCGTTTCACGGGCCGTGACAAGGTCATGCTGATCGGTTCGTCGAACACCGTCGGGCCGGACGTCGGAAAGCTCAACGTGACGATTCACCACAACGTTTTCGAGAACGTCTACCAGCGGCTGCCGCGGGTGCGGTTCGGTCAGGTCGACGTCTACAACAACCACTACAAGCTGTCCGGCGCCGACTTCCAGTACGCCCTCGGGGTCGGGGTCCAGTCGGCCATCTACGCGGAGAACAACTACTTCTCCCTCGACCGGGGCGTCACCGCGGACAAGATCATTTACGACTGGTCCGGAACCGCGATCACCGAGAAGGGCAACTGGGTCCGCGAGGGCTGGCGGCTGCCCCGCCACGTCGACCTGCTGGGGGCGTACAACGCGGCGAACGAGGTCGCCCTCGGCTCCGACGCGGGCTGGACGCCCACCCTGCGCCACGGCCCGGTGCTGCCCGCACCGCTGGTCCCGCTCGCGACCACGCTGCTCGCCGGGGCCGGCAAGCTGCCGGTCTGAGTACCGGTCGGTCCGGCCGTCCCGCCGGACCCGCAAGCCGCCAGCCGTGCCCGGCCGCGTCCTCGCATCCGCGGCCGGCACGGTTGGCCATCGTCCGCCCGGCGGCCGGTTCCCGGCCGGCCGCCGGGCGGCCACCCCACCACACCCAGGGAGGCCCAACCATGGACAAGACTCCCGTCCCCCACCGATCCCGGTGGCGGCTGCCCGTCGCGGCAGCCACCGCCGGAACCCTGACCGCCGCCGTCCTGGCATTCGGCACCCCGTACGCCTTCGCGGACAGCCTGTTCTCCGACGACTTCGAGGACGGCAACTCGAACGGCTGGTCGAAGTCGGGCGGAAGCTGGTCGGTCGTCACCGACGGCTCGCTCGTCAACCGCCAGTCCGGCACCAGCAGCGACGCCCGTACCCTGGTCGGCTCCGCCACCTGGACCGACTACGGCGTGCAGGCCCGGGTCAAGCCCACCGGGTTCAACGGCGCGAACCGCCACGTCGGAGTGGTCGCCCGGGCGCAGAGCAGCAGCAACTACTACGCCCTCGTGGTCACCAGCGGCGGCGCGGTGCAGTTGCTCAAGCGGTCCGGCGGCGCTCCCGTCGCGCTGGCCAGCGGTGCCGGCGGCCCGACCGTCGGAAACTGGGCGACGCTGCGGCTGGAGGCCGTCGGCAACTCGCTGCGCGGGTACGTCAACGGCAACCTCGCCGTCGAGGCCACCGACAGCGCCTTCGCCAGTGGCCGGGTCGGCCTGGCCACCTCGTACGCCAGCGCGTCGTTCGACGACGTCGCCGTCGACACCGAGACCGGCGCGCCCCCGACCGGTGGCCCCACCACCGGACCCACCCTGCCGCCCACCGGCCCGCCGCTCGACCCGATGGCGCCGCCGGTCGGCTTCGCCTCGGTCAACGCCCTCGGGCAGAACGGCACCACCGGCGGCGCGGGCGGCCCGACGGTGACCGTCGACACCGCGGCGGAGCTGCTCACCGCCATCGCCACCCCGGGCCCGCTCAACATCCGGGTCGACGGAATGATCGCCCTGCCCGGCCCGATGCACGACGTGACCTCGGACAAGACCATCGTCGGGGTCGGGGCCGGCTCGGGCATCACCGGCGGCGGCTTCAACATCGGCCTGCCGGTCAGCGACATCACCACCCGGCCGGCGAACGCCGTACACAACGTGATCATCCGGAACCTGAACTTCCGGAACACCGTCGACGACGCGATCAACGTCCAGATGTTCAGCCACCACGTCTGGATCGACCACAACGACCTGGCCCAGGGCTACGACGGTCTCATCGACGTCAAGCGCGGGTCGAGCTACGTGACCATCTCGTGGAACCACGTCCACCACCACACCAAGACGATGCTGCTCGGCCACGACGACAGCAACGGGGCGCAGGACATCGGCCAGCTCAAGGTGACGTACCACAACAACTGGTTCGACCGTACGCCGCAGCGCAACCCGCGGGTCCGGTTCGGCGACCCGGTGCACGTGTTCAACAACTACTTCGTCTACAACACCGATGTCGGGGTGGCCTGCCAGCTCAACTCCGGCTGCGTCGTCGAGGGCAACTACTTCGAGGACGTCGAGGAGCCGTGGTCGATCAGCTACTCCGGACAGCGTGGCCGGATGATCGCCCGGGACAACGTGCTGGCCGGCAGCAGCGAGCCGGGTGACGCCGGCGGCACCGTGCAGGAGCCGAGCACCTACTACAGCTACACCCTCACCAACCCGAACGACGTGAAGTCGGTCGTCATGGCCAGCGCCGGCACCGGCAAGATCGGTCTGTAGCGCCTACGACGTCGAGGCCACCGTGACCGCCGGTGTTTCGGCGCCGGCGGGATCGGCCCGCGACCCCGACCCTCCGGTGCCCGGCCGGACGGGAAAGGGCGCCCCACGGAGATCCGTGGGGCGCCCTTCTCGTTCGACCAGGCGGATCAGAGCCGCACGCCGGTCGCGGCGTGGAAGGTGTGGTGCCGGTCGGTACGCGGCTTCACGAACACCGTGTCGCCCATGTTCGGCATGTGCCGGCGGTCGGTGCGTACGACGAACCGCTCCGAGACGCCGTCGAGGGTGGCGTGGCCGTAGACGTTGGCGTCGGAGCCGAGGTCCTCGACCAGTTCGACGACGACCGGCAGGCCGCCCTCGGTCGGGCTGACCAGGTCGCAGTCCTCCGGACGGAACCCGACGGTCACCTTCTTGTTGCCGCCGTCGGCCTGGGCCGTGGCAACCTGCTCCCGGGTCAGCGGAACGAGCAGGTCCGCGAACACCGCGCCCTTCTCCGACAGCGACACGGTCTTGATGTTCATGGCCGGGGAGCCCATGAAGCCGGCGACGAAGACGTTGGCCGGGGTGTCGTAGAGCGTCCGCGGGGTGTCGACCTGCTGGAGCACGCCGTCGAGCATGACCGCCACCCGGTGGCCCATGGTCATGGCCTCGACCTGGTCGTGGGTGACGTAGACGGTCGTGACGCCGAGCTTGGCCTGCAGCGAGGCGATCTGGGTACGGGTCTGGACCCGCAGCTTCGCGTCCAGGTTGGACAGCGGCTCGTCCATGAGGAAGACCTGCGGCTCGCGGACGATGGCGCGACCCATGGCGACCCGCTGGCGCTGACCACCGGAGAGCGCCTTGGGCTTGCGGCTGAGGAACTCCTCGAGCTGCAGCAGCGCCGCCGCCTCCTTCACCCGCCGGTCGATCTCGGCCTTCGAGGTCTTGCGCAGCTTCAGCGCGAAGGCCATGTTGTCGTAGACCGACATGTGCGGGTAGAGCGCGTAGTTCTGGAAGACCATCGCGATGTCGCGGGCCTTCGGCGGCAGGTGCGTGACGTCGCGGCTGTCGATGTAGATCGAGCCCTTGTCGACGTCTTCGAGGCCGGCGAGCATCCGCAGGCTGGTGGACTTGCCGCAACCGGAGGGGCCGACCAGGACGAGGAACTCCCCGTCGCCGATCTCCAGGTCGAGTTCGTTGACCGCGGGGCGTTCGGTGCCCGGGTAGATCCGGGACGCCTTCGCGTAGGTGACCGTAGCCATGGTGAAGCGCTTCCTTTCACCGGCAGGAACGTGCCGGACGATCCGAGTGAAGGAGCGACCGGTGCGGTGGGCACCGGCCAACGAACGGCATCCGGACAGCAGGGCAGCCACGGATGTCGCTCGTGTCACGCCACGGTAAACGGGATTCGGCCCGGTGCCAAGGTCAGACGCCATCCGTGGGACGGAAGCCGGCGCTGACGGGCCCGACTTTCCGGGACAAGTGGCTTCTGACAGTCACTAAATGGCCAGTCGGGCAGTCCATGTCGACAAGTTCGTCTATCGGTCCGATTCAGTAGCTCCCGCCGCACTTCCGGCACCGGAAGAGCGATCTTGGCCACCGATGCCGGTCATTGCGCTGTTGTGGCCCGATCAGTGGTTATGCTGGCCACGGACACGCCCCTGTAGCTCAGCTGGCCAGAGCACTCGCCTTGTAAGCGAGATGTCGCCGGTTCGATCCCGGCCGGGGGCTCCACCAATCTCGGACCGCACGGAAGCCGATGGGCCCGCCCGGAAAACGGGCGGCCCACGATCGATGCCCACTCACTTATCCGGCCCCCGGAGAAGGTGACCGTTTCGGCCCATCCGTTGCCCGGAAACCGTTGGTGGCGAAGTCGTCCCGGTGCCGCCAGGCCGCCGTCGTACGGACGTGGCCGGCGCGTACCCACTTGCCGACCCGGTGCGCGAACCCGCTTGCGGGCACCGGACCCGCCGGCCGTACGACGAAACCCTCCGACGTCGTGGTGTCCCGGCACCCGGCCCAGGCGCCCAGCGCGGCGGCGAGATCCGCCCCCCGGTGCAGCACCGGCACCAGCGGCAGGCCGAGCAGAGCGGCCCACTGCTCGGTGTCGTCCCAGCCGAGCAGCGTGTCGTCGGCGTCCCACACCCCGAAGACGAGAAAGACCCCGGGCAGGTCGTCGTAGCCGACACTGCGCCGGGCCCACATCGACTCGCCGCTGATCCGCCAGCCGGCCGGGACGTCGTGCGCGACCCGCGCCCAGACCGCCTTCGCCGGCCGGTCCCACACGTGCGTGCCGGAGTCGACCGAGCGGGCGTACATCGCCTCGCGGGTGAAGGTGACGTTCCCGCCGTCCATCTTCTCGGTCACCACCAGCTCGCCGGTCAGGCCGGACAGGTCCGGCAGCCGCCGGTCGTCGGCGGTGGCGCCGGGGGAACCGGGCAGGTGATGGGTGCGGGGGTACTTCTTCCGGCGGGCGGACATCGTCGCCTCCAGGGCGGAGCCGGCCGGCGAAGGAGTTCCTTCACCGGCCGGCCGGGTCGACCGGCCGACGTGGCCGGGTGGGTTCAGCGGACCAGCGCCGCCCAGCTGGGGGCGACCGGCGTACGACGCAGCCGCATGCCCGCCTCACCGGGCGTACGGTCGGCCTTGTGGTTGTTGCACGGACCGCAGGCGGCGACCGTGTTCAGCCAGGTGTTCCGGCCACCCCGCGAGCGGGGCAGCAGGTGGTCGACGGTGCTCGCCGGGCCGCCACAGTAGGCGCAGCACCGGCCGTCGCGGACCAGCACCCCGGCCCGGGACCACCCCGGCCCGGAGGTGAACCGCCAGCGGGTGACGACGTAGCGGACCAGGCGTACGACCCGGGGCAGCGGGAACGCCCCGATGAGCCGGTCCGGCTCGGCTTCGTGGATCTCGGCCACCCGGCGGCAGAGCATCCGGATCGCGTGCTGCACGCTGACCCGGTGCAGCGGCCCGAGGTCGGCGTTGACGACCAGTACGGCGTTCACCGGGACTCCTCTCGTTCGGTCGCGGCTCGGTGGGGGTGGGGCGTGACGAAACAGCCGCCCGGTCCGGTCGGACGGGCGGCTCGGTCGTGGCCGGCTGACCGGTCCACTGTAGGGAGACCGGCGAACGTCGGACCAGCGATTTAACCGTCGGCGGGCGGCAGGCAGCGGGGTGGTCGGTCGGAGCCCGGCCAGACGTACGGCAGGTCGTCCGGCAGGTCGCCGAACAGCGGCCGGTAGAAGTCGGGGTCCTTGCGCAGCAGCGACGAGCGGTGGCTGCGGTGCAGTGCGCCGTCACCGAGCCACCGGGGCAGCTCGCCGGCCGCGGCCAGGTCGGGCTGGGCCCGTACGGGAAAGGCGCCGCAGGCGAGGGTGAGGTCCGCGACCAGGCTGCCCGCGACGGTGTCCCGGCGCCCGGTCTCGCACCACACCTCGCACATCTGCAAGCCGTAGCGGACCAGGGCCTCCTCGTAGCCGGCCCACATCTTCACCGCCGGGTGGTGCCGCCACCCGTAGCGCGGCCGGGTGAGGGCCCGCAACACCTGCAACGCCTCGACCCGCTGCTTGCCGAGCCGCCGGGCGTCCAGCGCGCGGGCGCTGGCGGTGAAGTCCGGGTACGGCAGGAACGTCTGCACGGCTCAGCCCCGCCGACCGGCCAGCAGCCCGCGTGGGCGGACCGACCGCAGCGGCTCGGCACCCGCACCGAGCCGGCGCAACACGTGGTTGGCGGCGGTGATCCCGGTGGCCGCGGCCCGCTCCATCAACGCGCTCGGCAGGTCGGTGTGGATGCCGTCGCCGGCCAGGTAGAGCCGGTCGGCGTCGGTGCGCACACCCGGGCGGCCGGCCGCCGTGCCGGGCCGGAACGCCGGGGCCCGCGCCCCGGTCTCCGCCCGCAGGTCGACCACGGGCAGGCCGGCCGTCTCCGGCCACAGGGCCGCGAGTTCGGCCCGCATCCGGTCCGCCAGGACCGGCGCCGGCAGGTCGGGGCAGGCGTACGCGTGCAGTTCGACGACCGAACCACCGACGCGGTCGGCCCACCGCCGAGCGCCGCGTTCCAGCCGGTGGTAGAGCGTGATCGAGTCGAGGGTCGGCTGCCGCGAAACCCCGCTGAACACCGACCGCCCCGGGGCCACGTCGCCGCCGAACCAGAACCTGGCGACCGCGTACGGCGGCCCGACACCGGCCGCCGCGACCTGCCCGGCGAGCACCGGTGCGGCGGCGGCGAGCCGGGGCGAGGCGGCGAGCAGGTCGCGCAGGGCCGGCGGATCGACGGCGAGGACCAGGAACGCCGACCGGTGGGTACGCCCCGCGGCGGTGTCGACCCGCCAGCCGGGCCGGACCTCCACGGCCGGATCGCCGGTGTGCACCACCGCGCCCCGGCGTTCGGCGTGGGCCGCGAGCGGCCGCCAGATCGCACTGTCGTGGTCGAGGTCGGGTGCGTCGAAGGCGAGCCCCTCCGGATTGCCCAGGAAGTAGAAGTGGAAGGCGGCGATCAGTTCGGCGGCCGACAGGTCGGCCTCGTGGTTGAAGAACGAGTGCGCGAAGACCTCGAAGAGCATCGCCCGGGCCCGGTCGGGCAGGTGCAGCCGGTCCAGCAGTTGCCGTGCGCTGGCGCCGTCATGGTCGCGGTGGGTGCGTTCGGGGTCGTACGCGAGCAGCGGCAGCGCCGCCCGCCGGTCGATGCCGCGCAGGTCGCGCAGGCGCAGGCTGGGGCTGCGGGCGAGCAGGGCCAGCAGGTTCGCCGGCGGGGCGGCCGGCAGCCGGCCGAACTCCTCCGGCGGCCAGTCGGCCGACAGCACCGGATAGCCGTCGACCGGGCGCAGGAAACCCAGCCCGGGGTCGATCCGGCGCAGGATCGCCCGCCAGTTGTAGTACTGCCGGAAGAACGCGTGGAAGCCGTGGTCGACGAGTTGGGACGTGCCGTCGGGGAGCGACTCCGGCCGGGCCGACAGCCGGCCGCCCAGCCGTGGGGCGCCTTCGAGCACCGTCACCCGCACCCCGCGTTCGGCGAGCACCACCGCCGCGGACATGCCCGCGATGCCACCGCCGACGACCGTCACCCCGGCCGGGCCGGGCATCCCCGGCGCCTCGGCCGGGCCGTCGGCGCCGGGGTCGACCTGCTCGGCGCGTACGCCGAACAGGCGGCCCAGCAGTCGTGATCCGTCCATCCGCCCCCTCCGGCCCGGTTGTGGCCAGGATGCCCGGTACGGCGGCGTTCAATCCGGGGCGGCGGGTGGGTGGAACGGGGAACGGCCCCCGGCCGGCGGGTCGCGCCGGGCGGGGGCCGTCGGGGGGCCGTGGGCGGTCAGCCCGCCGGCAGGGTTCGGTCGATGCTCATGACCATCGGCGCGACGGTGCTGGTGGCGGGTCGGCCGCCCTGTGCGGGCAGGGTCTGCAGGCCGTCGAAGGCCGGCAGGAGCTGCGGATCCGATGCGCCGGGCAGGGTCCCGGCGGGCCGGATTCCGGGGTGCTGACCGGCGGCGGGCAGGACGGGTGAGCCGGCGGGGGCCGGCAGGGTCACCGGGCCGTCGAACGCCGGCAGGATCCGCGGTGCGGACGAGGCCGACTCGGCGTAGTCGGGGTCCTCGCCGGCGACCGGGCGGCCGGTGCCGTTGAAGCTCCGCTCGCCGCCGCGGGCCGGCTGCCCGCCGGCGGTCGACGGTGCCGGTCCGGTCGCGGGCCGGGTGGCCGTGTCCCCGGTCGCCGGCTGGGTCGTCGCCGGCTGGGTCGTGGCGGGCTGAGTGGTCGCCGGTCGGGTCGTGGCCGGCTGGGTCGTGGCCGGCTGGGTCGTCGGACCGGCGGCGGCCGGGCCGACCAGGTTCGACGGGTCGCCGACCAGCGGCAGTGATCCGACCAGCGGTACGCCGCCGTGGGTCAGGTCACCGACCACCGGGAGGCCGCCGACGACCGGCAGCGTGTCGACGACGGGCAGCGACTCGGTGCCACCGAAGAGCTCCGGCTTCTGGGCCATCAGCGCGTCGCCGATCAGGGCGGGCACCTGTTCGCCGGCCGAGGTCACCATGGCCGGTATGGCGTCCGCCGTGGCGCCGGTCCGGCCCACCGGCTGGCCGACCTGGTCGACCGCCGGCCCGGCCGGGGCGGACTGGTCGCCGAGGCCGGGGAACATCCGGAGTTCGCCGGCGAGCAGCCGGTCGACCGGTACGTCGGCGAGGTCCGGCAACTGCCCGGTCAGCGGGTCCGGCGCCGCCTCCCGGCTGCCGTCGGCCGCGTTGTTGCGGCTGATCGTGAGCACGCCGTCGGAGATCTCCCCGGCGGTCGCGTCGAGTTCGGACAGACCCAGGTCGGGAAGGGTGCCGGTCGGGGTCAGGAGCTTGTCGATGGCGCCCTGGACCTGCTGCGGATCGGCCGCCTGCGGCGCGGCGTCGGCCGGATCGGCCTGGGCGGCGCCGCCGGTGAGCAGGAGGAAGCCGCCGGCGACACCGACGGTGCCGACCGCACGATGGAACCATCTCGACATTGCGCATCCAATCAGGTGTCGTACGGGTCTGCGGGCGGCAAATCCGGATACACCTAGCAAATAGGGAGCACTGCAACAAAGTGCTTAACGATCGAGTGGTCGATACGTTGCTGCCCGATCCGGCGAAATGATCACGGGGCGGCGATCGATGAACGACATCGCTACGATCCGGGCATGACCTCCGGCCCCTGGCGTAGCCGCGCCCGTCGCGTGGTCGAGTCGAGGCTGCGGGACAGCCTGCGCCCCAACGGCGAGGCACGTCCGCACTACGTGATCTGCGGCGACGACGCACTGGCCTACTGGGTGGTCCGGACGCTGCGGCGGGACACCCCCACCAGCCCGGTACGGATCACCGTCATCGTGCCGACCAGGCGCCGCCCCGGCGACCCGGACATCACCGCGCTGCGCGGCATACGGATCGTGCGGGCCGAACGCCTCAACGAGGAGACCTTCCGCCTCGCCGGCCTCACCGGGGCGGCCGGCCTGGCGCTGCTGCACCAGGACGACGTCGGCAACATCCACGCCGCACTGTGCGCACAGGAGGTCGAGCCCGACCTCCGCCTGGTCATGCGGATGTTCAACGCCAACCTCGGCAGCGGGGTCAAGCGGCTCTTCCCGGACTGCGAGGTGCTCTCCGACGCCTCGATGGCGGCACCCGCCTTCGTCGCCGCCGCACTGGGCGAGGTCGCCCCCACCCACTTCCGGCACGCCGGCCGCACCCTGCTGGTGGCCCGGCGGGCCGACGTACGGCCCGAGCACGTGGTTGTTGGGCTCGCCGACACCCGCGAGCCCAACAACCTGCGGGTCCTGCCGTCCGACGAGAGCCGGGCCGACCTGGTGCTCGCCGAGGCGAGCGGCCGGCCGGCCGGGACCGAACTGGCGGCCCGGCGGCTGGCCCGGGCCCGCTGGCGGCACCCGTTCGTCGGGCTGCTGCGGAGCATCCGGTCGTTCGCCACCCGCAAGATCGGCATGGCGACGCTCTGCGTGCTCGCCATCGTCGCGCTCTTCGGTTTCCTGCTGGCCCGCGCCGAGGGGGTCAGCATCGCGGAGGCGGTCTACCTGACCCTGCTGACCACGTTCAGCGGGGCCGAGCCCGAGGCCGGCACCGACGCGCGGGTGCAGGTCATGCAGGTGGTGCTGACCCTCGCCGGGCTGGCGCTGATCCCGCTGATCACCGCCGCCGTGGTCGACGGCATCGTCAACGCCAAGCTCGCCCTCACCGTCGGCCGGCTCTCGGTGCGCCGCGACGGCCACGTGGTGGTGGTCGGGCTCGGCAACGTCGGGAGCCGGGTCGTCGGGCAGTTGCACGACCTGGGGGTCGAGGTCGTGGCCATCGACAAGGATCCCGATGCCCGGGGCGCGTCGCTGGTCCGCCGGCTCGGCGTGCCGTTCATCGTCGCCGACGGGGCGCAGGAGGAGACGTTGCGGGCCGCCTCGGTGGCCACCTGCCAGGCCCTGGTCATGGTCTCCACCGACGACGTGACGAACCTCCAGGCGGCGCTCAACGGGCGCACCCTCAACCCCGACCTGCGGGTCGTGCTGCGCCTCTTCGACGGCGACTTCGCCGCCCGGATCCAGCACGCCTTCAACATCAACATCTCGCGCAGCGTCTCCTACCTGGCCGCGCCGTCGTTCGCCAGCGCCCTGACCAACCGCAACGTGATCGCCACCATCCCGGTCGACCGGCACGTCCTGCTGGTCGCCGAGGTGACCGTCGGCGAGCGGTCGCCGCTCGACGGACTACGGCTGCGCGACGCCCGGCGCGGCACCGGCGTACGCGTGATCGGGCTGGCCCGGGCCGGTCAGTCGCGGCTGCGCTGGGCGCCCGCCCTGGAGAGCCGGGTCCGGGCCGGTGACCGGATCACGGTCGTCGCCCGCCGGGCCGGGCTGAGTTGGCTGCTCACCCAGACCACCCCGGTGCCGGCCCTACCCGAGGACGAACCCGACCCGGTCCCGTGACCGACCGGGTGGACCGACCGGTGGCTCGTCACCCGGTGGCGACCTCGATGCCGAGCACGGCCTGCTCGTCGGGGCGGTGCACCAGCACGTCGGCGAGGAACGACTGCACCGCCGGGGCCAGCCCGACGTCGCGTCCGGCCTTCTCCGACAATCGCCACCGGTGCTCGATGACCTGCGCGAACAGCTCCGACGGCTCCAGCTTGCGGCGCAGGTGCGCGGGTACGGCCCGGACCACCGGCTCGAACACCTCGGTCAACCACCGGTGTGCCGCCTGCTGTTCGTCGGTCAGGTCGCTCTCGGCCCGGTAGGTGTCGAGGTCGTTGAGCAGCCGGCGGGCCTGGTTCTCCTCGGCGTCCAGCCCGGTCAGCCGCAGCAGCCGGCGGGAGTGGTAGCCGGCGTCGACGACCTTCGGGCGGATCAGGTAGGCCCCCTGGTCGACCAGGGACATCGCCACCTCGGCCACGTCGAAGCCCATCTCGTTGAGGCGCCGGATCCTGCCCTCGATGTCGTGCCGGGCCTCCCGGGCGACCTCCTGCTCGAAGGTGATCTCGTGCCACAGCCGTTCGTAGCGGGCGACGACCTCCTCGCAGACCACCTCCGGGTCGATCGACTCGTGCAGCAGTCCGGCGGCCTGCAGGTCGAGCGCCTCGCCGAAGATGTTCACCCGCGCGATCTCCAGGTCCTCGCCGCGCTGGCCGTTGGAGAGCCGCGGGTGCAGCGCCCCCGTCTCGGCGTCGACCAGGTAGGCGGCGAAGGCGCCGGCGTCGCGCCGGAAGAGCGTGTTGGACAGCGAGCAGTCGCCCCAGAAGAAGCCGGTCAGGTGCATCCGGACGATGAGCGCGGCGAGCGCGTCCAGCAGTCGGTTCATCGTCTCCGGGCGCAGCGTGTTGGAGAAGAGCGCCCGGTAGGGCAGCGAGAACTGGAGGTGCCGGGTGATCAGGACCGGGGCCAGCGGCTCACCCGTCGGGTCGACCCGGTCGGCGACGATCGCCACCGCCTCGACGGACGGGAAGTCGATCCGCTCCAGGGCGCGGAGGAGGTCGTACTCGCGTTCGGCGACCCGCTCGCCGGTCTCCTTGACCGCGTAGACCGTGCCGGCGAGCCGGACGAACCGTACGACGTGCCGCGAGATGCCCTGGGGGAGCGCCACCAGGTGATCTGCCGGCCACTCCTCCAGCGGGGTGGACCACGGCAGGTCGAGCAGTGCCGGGTCGACGAGGGCGGAAGTGATACGCACCCATCAAGCATGACGGCCGGGACCGCGCGTCGCCGCCTGGCGTGGCTCGTTACACAGTGGCGAGATCACCGGCTTTGTGGCATCTGACGGTTTCTGCCGTCGGCATGTCGCGCACAGGACACACGGGAGACACAGGTATGCGGCGGACGGTGGCATGGGTCGTCGGAGCGTGCACGGTGGTGGCACTGGCCGGGGTGGCGGCGGTGGTGGGGCAGCCCGCCGAGCGGCCGACCTGGTCGGGCACGGAGACGTCCGCCACCGGTACGCCCGACCCGGCCGACCGGGTCGAGGAGGACCCGCCGCTCCCCGAACCGGACCGCGCGGCCACCGCCCCAGCCGGGCGCGACCGGACGGCGTCGCCCACCGGCCGCGACGAGAACACCTCCGCGCCCGCCGGCCGGGACCGGATCGGCACCCTGAAGACCGTCGACCGGGTGCTCGGCTACCTCGACGGGGAGACCTCCACCACACTGCGCTACCCGGGCGCCGACTACGTCAAGGTGCACTTCGACCGGCTCCTGATGCTGCCCGGCGACCACGTCACGGTGGCCAGCCCGGACGGCACCGAGGTGCACCGCATCGACGGCGACCCGGTCGGCGGGGTGGTCGACGCGCTGCGCGGCTCGCCGACCGGCCGCTGGGCGATGTCGGTCTCCGGCGACACCGCCGTGGTCACCCTGCACCGGGCCCGCCCCGACCTGCTCGGCCTCGGCTCCCGGCTGGCCGGGCTCGGCGTCGGCATCGACCGGGTCGCGCACGGCCTCACCGCCGCCGACCGCGAAGACGCGGCAGCGGCGCCCGGCGCCGCCGGACCCGGCCGGGAGGAGAGCGTCTGCGGGCGCAACGACTCCCGCGACGCGATCTGCTACCGGTCCAGCGACCCGGTCGCGTACGAGCGCTCGAAGGCGGTCGCCCGGCTGCTCATCAACGGCACCGAACTGTGCACGGCGTGGCGGCTCGGCCCCACCAACCGGATGATGACCAACCACCACTGCTTCACCAGCTCCGAAGAGGCCTACCAGACCGAGGTGTGGTTCAACTACCAGTGCGCGGCCTGCGGCGGCTACGAGGTGTTCCGGAGCACGAAGGTGTGGGGTGACCGGGTGCTGAGCACCGACCGGACGCTCGACTACACGCTGTTCACCGTCGAGGACTTCCCGGCCGTGGAGAAGTTCGGCTACCTCGAACTCGACCTGCGCCGGCCGGCCCGCGGCACCGAGCTCTACATCCCGCAGCACCCGGGCGGCGACCCGACCGTGATCGCGATGTCCAGCGACCGGGACGCCAACGGCACCTGCGCCGTCGACAACCCGAGCTACGACGGCTACGGGACCGCGTCCGACATCTCGTACCACTGCGACACCGAGGGCGGCTCGTCCGGTTCGCCGGTCATCTCCCGGGCCAGCGACAAGGTGATCGCGCTGCACCACTTCGGCGGCTGCCCCAACTCCGGGGTCCGCATCGATCTGATCCACGAGCGGATCCGCCAGCACCTGTAGCCTGGCTGCGTGCAGTTGACCCGGACGGTACGGCAGATCGCCGGGCTCACCCCGCGCCCGGTCCGGCCGGCCGGCTGGTGGCTCGACGGGGTGTTGCTCGTCGCCACGGCGGCCCTGACGCTCGCCCTGGCGAACGGGGTGTTCCTCGACACCGACATCGCCGTACGGGACTGGGTCGACTCGCACCGGCCGCATGCCGCGGCGATCACCGCCGAGGTGTTCAACAAGCTCGGGCAGGGCGGCCAGGTGCTGATGCCGGTCGCCGGCCTGCTCGCCGCCGCGCTGGCCTGGCGGTCCCGGTCGGTGCGGCCGGCGCTGGTCTTCGCCAGCGGTTTCCTGATCACGTTCGCGACGATCGGGCCGATGAAGGTGCTGCTGCACCGCGGCTACCCGCACAACGAGGGCGTCGCGCACCCGGAGCGGCTGTTCAGCGACCCGGCGGAAGGGCTCGCCTACCCGTCCGGTCACGTCGCCAACGCCATCGTCTGGTACGGCGTCATCACCCTGCTGCTCGCCGGCCTGCTCCGGCACCTCGGCCGGCCGGACGTCTCCCCGGCGGTCTACCGCACGATCCGGGTGGCGCCCCCGGCGATCGTCTTCTGCACCACGACCTACCTCGGCTTCCACTGGATCACCGATTCGATCGCCGGACTCCTGCTCGGGCTGCTGCTCTCCCGTCTGCTCAGCCGGGTGCCCTGGGACGACCTCCCGCTGCCGGCGCTGCCCAACGGGTTCGACCGGCCGGCGATCTTCAACCAGCCGGCCGCACCCGTGGAGAAGCCCACCCCGGTCTCCTGACCCGGCCCGGTGCCGGGCGTACCGGTCAGATCCAGGCGCCGGCGCGCATCACCCGGACCACCCGCAGTTCGTCGTCGAGCACCACCAGGTCGGCGCGGCGGCCCGGCACCAGCGCCCCGACCCGGTCGTCGACCCCGATCGCCCGGGCCGGCGTGGTCGCCGCCATCCGCACCGCGTCGACCATCGACACCCCGGCACCCACCGCCTGGCGCAGCGCCGCGTCCATGGTCAGCGTCGACCCGGCGATCGACCCGTCGCGGGTCAGCCTGGCCACCCGGTCGGCGACCGTCACCGACTGCCCGCCGAGTTCGTACTCGCCGTCCGCCATCCCGGCGGCGGCCATCGCGTCGGTGATCAGCACCGCCCGGTCCGGACCGGCGGTCTGCGCCGCGAACGCCAGCGTGCCGTCGTGCAGGTGCACCCCGTCGGCGACCAGCTCACAGAACACGTTCGGCGCCCCGAGCAGGGCGAAGACCGGCCCCGGCTCGCGGTGGTGCGGCTGGCGCATGCCGTTGAAGAGATGGGTGCCGACGCAGGCGCCGGCCGCGACCGCCGCCAGCGTCTGCTCGTACGTCGCGTCGGTGTGCCCGACCGCCGCCACGATCCCGTGCGAGACCAGCAGCTTCACCGCCTCCAGCGCCCCGTCCCGCTCCGGCGCGAGGGTGACCATCCGCAGCGTGCCGCCGCTCAACTCGATCAACTCGGTGAGTTCGTCGGCCGACGGGTCACGCAGGAACTCGGGATTCTGCGCACCGCAGCGCACCGTCGACAGGTACGGCCCCTCGTAGTGCACCCCGGCCAGCACCCCCTCGCGGACCAGCGGCGCGAACGCCGCCGTCGCCGCCCGCATCAGCTCGTGCGACGAACTGACCAGGCTGGCCAGCAGCGTCGTCGTACCGTGCGCCAGGTGGAACGCCGCCGCGCCGCGCGCCGCGTCGACGTCGCCGGTCGTGAACGTGTGCCCGCCGCCGCCGTGGGTGTGGATGTCGACGAACCCCGGCACGATCCAGTGCCCGTCACGCACGCTCGGGTATTCGGCGACCGCGTTGATCCGGTCGCCGGCGACCTCCACGCAGCCCTGCCGGATCACGCCGTTCGGCGTCACCACCTTGCCACTGACGCGTACGGTCACGGAGCCTCCAGAGTGTCGAGGGCGAGCAGGGCGGCCCCGATGCAGCCGGCCTCGTCGCCGAGAGTGGCGCGAACCAGTCGTGGCTCGCGGTGGAAGGTCAGCCGCTTGCGCAGGGCGGCGCGCAGCGGGTCGAGCAGGGCGGCGCCGGCCTCGGCGAGTCCACCGCCGAGCACCACCACCGCCGGGTCGAACAGGGCCTGGGCGACGAGCAGCCCGTCGGCCAGCGCCTCGACGGTCTCCCGCCACACGTCGGCGGCGACCGGGTCACCCGCGGCGGCGTGTCCGGCGACCTGGGCCGCGGTGGCCGGCGTACCGGAGATCTCGGTGTAGCGCCGGCCGACCGCCGACGCCGACGCGATCGTCTCCAGGCAGCCGTACTGCCCGCAGCCGCAGCGCGAGCCGCCGGGGCGTACGACGATGTGGCCCAGCTCGCCGGCGGCACCGTGCGCCCCCGCGAACGCCGACCCGCCGACCACGTGGGCGGCGGCGATGCCGGTGCCGATCGCGACGAACAGCACGTGGTCGCTGCCCTGCCCGGAACCGAGCCGGGCCTCGGCGATGCCGCCGACCCGCACGTCGTGGCCGAGCGCCGCCGGCCGCCCCAGGCGCGCCGCCACCAGGTCCCGCAGCGGTACGTCACGGAAGCCGACGTTCGCCGACCAGCGGGCCACACCGGCGGCCTCGTCGACGACCCCGGGTACGGCCACCCCGGCCGCCACCACCTCGAGCCCGTCGGCCCGCGCCTTGTCCGCCAGCCCTTCGGCGACGTCGAGGATGGTGCCGATCACCGCCTCCGGGCCCCGGTCGGCGCCGGTCGGGTGCCGTTCGGTGTGGTGCACCCGGCCGTCGGGCCGGACCAGCGCACACTTCATCCCGGTGCCCCCGACGTCGAGCGCGACGACGGCGGTTTCGGTCACGGTGTCCCCTCGCCGCGCTCGGTGCCACCGTGCTTTGTACTGAGCCTGTTGGTGACCTCGCTCCGCTCGGTCACGGTGTCCCCTCGCTGCGCTCGGTGCCACCGTGCCTTGTACTGAGCCCGATGGTGACCTCGCTCCGCTCGGTCACGTGAGAACGACGGAGCGGGTCAGGTGGCGGGGTGCGTCCGGGTCGAGACCGCGGCTGGTGGCCAGCGCGACCGCGAACCGCTGGGCCAGGATCAGGTCGGCCATCGGGTCCAGCGGCTTGCGCCCGGCGACCCACCGGCCGAGTACGGAGTGGACCCCGCTGGTCCGGCTGTGGACGAACGCCGCACCGGTGGCCTCGACGTCGAGCGAGAGCCCGTCGGGGATTTCGCCGAACGCCCACACCGCACGGCCGGGAGCCGCGATCGAGATGGGGCCGTGCCGGTAGTCCATCGCCGGATAGGCCTCGGCCCAGAAGGTGGCCGCCTCCCGGCACTTCAGCGCTGCCTCGTGGGCGAGCCCGATCGTCCAGCCCCGGCCGAGGAAGGTGGCCTGCTCGATGCGGGCCGGGTCGATCGGCAGCGGTGCCCGTACGGCCACCTCGGCGTCGGCGGCCGCGGCCGTCAGGTTTTCGCCGAGGCTGGTGCGCAGCAGCGCGAGGGCGCTGGTGGCGAAGCGGGTCTGCACGACCGACCGTTCGTCGGCGAACGGAATCGGCACCGGGTCGGTGGCCACGTCGACCACCGGCGATGCCGGGTCGCCGACGACGACCGACGTCGGGCAGGTGCCGTGCAGGTCGTTGAGCAGGTCGAGTACCTCGGTGGTGGTGCCGGACCGGGTGATCGCGAGCACCCGGTCGTAACGTCGGCCGACCGGGAACTCGGACGCGGGGAAGGCGTCGGTCTCGCCGTGGCCGGCCCGCTCGCGTAGGCCCGCGTACGCCATCGCCATGAACCACGAGGTGCCGCAGCCGACCACGGCGACCCGTTCGCCCCGGCGGGGGAGCGCGTCGGTGGACGTTGCGGCGACCTCGGCGGCCTGGCGCCAGCAGTCGGGTTGGCTCGCGATCTCCGTGTCGACGTAAGCCATGGAAGCACTCCTTTGCCGAGACCACTGCGCGCCGGACGGTGGCGCACCGAACCGTGCTGCTTGATACGGCTCGGTACGAGGGTCTTTCGAGCGTCATTGTGCGCGAAGTTTCCGGGGCCTGGCAACCATGTGACGAGATCGCGCAGCCTGCGGGCTTTGCGCGGCGCAGTTTCGCGCACTATCGTGCACGCAACTGCTCACCGTTCGTGCAGAGAGGCATCCCGTGGACCGGTACGCGCGCTGGAACGCCCTGCTCGAACTGCTCACCGAGAGTGGTCGGGTGAGCGTCGAGGACGCGGCCGAACGGCTCGACGTCTCGCAGGCCACCATCCGGCGTGACTTCGACCAGCTCGCGCAGCAGCAGATGATCACGCGTACCCGGGGTGGCGCGGTCGCCAACGGTGTCTCCTACGACCTGCCGCTGCGCTACAAGACGGCCAAGCACTCCGCGGAGAAGCAGCGCATCGGCGCCGCCGCCGCCGGGCTGGTCTCGCCCGGCATGGTGGTCGGTCTCAACGGCGGCACGACGACCACCGAGGTCGCCCGGGCGCTCGCCGTACGGGCCGACCTGAACACCAGCGCCGACGGCGCGCAGTTGACCGTCGTGACCAACGCGCTCAACATCGCCAACGAGTTGCTGGTTCGGTCGCGGATGAAGGTCGTCGTAGCCGGCGGCGTCGTACGGCCGCAGTCGTTCGAGTTGGTCGGGCCACTCGGCGGGGCGCTGCTGCGCGAGGTCACCCTCGACGTGGCGCTGCTCGGGGTCGACGCGATCGACGTACAGCTCGGCGCGGCGGCCCACCACGAGGGTGAGGCGTCCATGAACGCCCTCATGGTCGCCCGGGCGAAGCGGGTCGTGATCATCGCCGACTCGTCGAAGCTGGGCGGGCACGCCTTCGCCCGGATCTGCGCGATCGAGCGGGTGGAGACCCTGGTCACCGATTCGGGGGCCGACCCGGTGACGGTCGAGGCGTTCCGGGCCGCCGGGCTGACGGTCATCTGCGCCTGACGGCCTACCTTTCTGTCCCCTGTTTGGGGAAGGGTGAGCGCGGCTTGTGCATACCGAGTATGGTGCCCACGTCATCGGAACCGAGGCGGGGAGGCCGAACTTGGTCGCCGTACTGGAAATAGAAGGTCTACGAAAGACGTACCGGAGCAGACGCCACGGCGTCCGCCAGGCGTTGGACGGGTTCGACATGCTGGTCGAAGCCGGCCAGGTGCACGGCTTCCTCGGCCCGAACGGGTCGGGCAAGACCACCACCCTGCGCACCCTGCTCGGGCTCATCCGGGCGAACGGTGGCCGGATGAGCATCCTCGGCCACGAGGTGCCGGCGGCGCTGCCGGCCGTCGCCGGCCAGGTCGGCGCGATCGTCGAGAGTCCACAGTTCTTCCCGTTCTTCAGCGCCAGTGACACCCTGTCGCTGCTCGCCGACGCCGGCGGGGTGGCCCAGACCCGGGTGGCCGAGGTGCTCGAACTGGTCGGTCTGCGGGACCGGGCCGGTGAGCGGGTCAAGACCTATTCGCTGGGCATGAAGCAGCGGCTCGCGGTCGCCTCCGCCCTGCTGAAGAACCCGAAGCTGCTGATCCTCGACGAGCCCGCGAACGGCCTCGACCCCGGCGGCATCCGGGAGATGCGGTCGCTGATGGCCAACCTCGCCAGGTCCGGCATGACCGTCGTGCTGTCCAGCCACATCCTCGGCGAGGTGCAGCAGATCTGCGACTCGGTCACCATCATCTCCCGCGGCCGCCGGGTCGCGGCCGGGCCGGTCGCCGAGGTGCTCGCGCAGCACTCCGCCACCGAGATCCGGGTCCGCCTGGAGGCCGTCACCGACCTGCCGATCGCCGCCGACCTGCTCACCCGGGCCGGCGCGCAGGTCACCACCTACCGTGACCACCTCATGGTGGGCGGGATCGACAAGCCGGCCAGGGTGACCCGGGTGCTGGCCGAGAGCGACTTCTTCGTCAGTGAACTGACCCCGCTCACCGTCGACCTGGAGAGCGTCTTCCTCGAACTGACCGCCACCGCACCGGTGCCCGGCCAGAACCGGCAGGTCGACCAGTCCGTGGTGGTGGGGCCGGCCGGCGCGGCCGACGCCGGGGCGTCGAGCAAGGGAGCGTGGGGGGTATGAGCCTCGCGAAGGCGGAGTTCCGCCGGTTGTTCAAGCGCCGGGTGACCCGGCTGATGCTGGTCCTGATGGTGCTCGGGCTGGGCGCCATCGTGGTCTCGTTCTCCCTGGCCAGCCAGCCGACCGGCCCGGCGCAGCGCGCCGCCGCCGAGGCCAAGGCCCAACAGCAGTACGAGGAACAGGTTCGCTACCACCAGGAGTCGGTGGCCGACTGCGAGGCGGCTCAGGCGCGGGGCGAGAACACCGACGACCGCTACCCGCCGGACTGCGGCCGCGACTACTCGCCCCAGCGCGACCAGTTCCCGGCCGACTGGTTCCTGCCCTACCAGTTCGACTTCAAAGCCGAGTTCGGCATCTTCGTCTCGGTGTTCGCCGGGATCGTCGCCCTGTTCGGGTTCATCGTCGGCGCGTCGTACGTCGGCGCCGAGTGGAACACCGGCGGCATGATGAACCTGCTGCTCTGGCGGCCCCGGCGGCTGCCGGTCCTGCTCACCAAGCTCGGTGTGCTGCTCGGCAGCGTGCTCGGGATCAGCGTCGTGCTCGGTGCCCTGTGGACGGTCGCGTTCTGGCTGATCGGCAAGTTCGACGGCACGGTCGCGGGGATGACCGGTGGCACCTGGCAGTCGCTCGCGATCACCGGCGCCCGGGGGATCGGTCTGGTGCTCGCGGTCACCGCCGTCGCGTTCGGCCTCGCCTCGCTGGGCCGGCACACCGCGATGGCGCTCGGCGCCGCGGTCGGGATCGGCGTGGTGAGCGAGATCGGGCTCCGGATCGCGCTGAACATCGTCGGCGTGTCCTTCCCCGACCGGTTCGTGCTGTCGAGCTACGCGGTGGCCTGGTTCAACAAGTCGTACACGCTCTTCGACTGGAACTCGTGCCAGTTCACGATGGGTGCCTGCGAGCCGGCGGAGTGGGTCATCACCTGGCAGCAGTCGGCCGTGCTGTTCGGCGTCGGACTGGTGGCGGTTCTCGGCGCGGCACTGTGGACAATGCGTAGTCGAGACATCACCTGAGCGTATTCTTGGTGGCGTGGGGCGGGGTCCGGAACCCGCCCCACCTGGGCGTCCGGTGCGCGGTGCGTGGCCGGCGGCTAGGCTGGTGAGTCCGTTCGCACATCAGTGCCACCGACGCCCGGGGGGCGCCATGAAGTCATCCGCCTCCGACGCCCCGGACGTCCGGCCGCCGGACGACACGGCCGAACCGGCCGGCGCGCCCGGTCCCGACGGGCCGGCGGGTGCGGGCGACGCCACCGGGGCCGGTGCCCCGCCGGACGAGGCGGCGCGGCCCGAGGCTCCGCCGCTGACCGACCGTGAGCTGCAGGTCCTCGCCTTCGAGCAGAAGTGGTGGAAACACGCCGGCTCGAAGGAGCAGGCGATCCGCGACGCGTTCGACCTGTCGGCGACCCGTTATTACCAGATCCTCAACGGGCTGCTCGACAACCCGGCCGCGCTCGCCGCCGCCCCGGTGCTCGTCGCCCGGCTCCGCCGGCTGCGCTCCACGCGGGCCCGCACCCGCCGGCGCTGATCATCTGCCGGTTCGGCGCCGGCTCACTTCTCGTACGTGCGCAGCCCGTTGCCGAGTGCGATGAACGTCGGGGCCCATTCGCCGATGAAGATGCCCCACCGGTCGGCGCGGTCGATGCCCGCCGACTCGAGTTTGCGGGAGCAGGCCCAGCTCAGAAACGACAGGCCGATGCTCGCGATGCCCGCCATGTAGCAGTGTTCAGCCCGAAGGCCGGCTTCGTGCAGTCGCTCCAACATCCGCGGTGAACCCTTCGGTCGTGGAAACGGCGCCCAGTGGCGGGACATCACCCGGTGTGATGTCCCAGTGGTGGACCCGCTGGTGCCACTTGGCTTCACGCTACATTCGGTCACCGTCCGGCTTCGGTCGGTCGTGAGAATGCTTCGTGATGTGTCGCCCGGGTGGTCTTCGCCAGGGCGACCAGGTTTGGCCGACAGACGTACGGGGAGCCCGTCGGTGGTCCGGCACCGCCCGCCAGGCACCGGTGGGCGATCGCGACGGTGGGCCAAGCCATCCGACACCGAATGGGATATCCGATGACAGTCAACGCTGCGCTCCGGGCACGCGCCCGCCGTGGCCTGAGAGGGCTGGGTCTGGTCCTCTGCGGCACGTTCGCCTCCGGCGTGGTCCTCGCGCCGTCGCCCGCGTACGCGGCCAACGGGCCGGTCCCGCTCGGCGCGGCCGACCGCTATGCCGTACTGGCCGGGGAAACGGTGAACAACGTCGGCAACTCCGTGATCGGCGGTGATCTCGGCGTCGCACCCGGCGAGACGCTGACCGGATTCCCACCCGGGGTCGTCAACGGCGAACGGCATCCCAACGACGAGTCGGCCCAGCACGCCCAACGCGACCTGGCGAGCGCGTACGACGACGCGAGCAACCGGGTGTCGACCGACCCGACCGGCACCGAGCTGGGCGGCAAGACGCTCGCGCCCGGCGTCTACACGTCGACCGACGCGGTGGCGCTCACCGGCACGCTCACCCTCGACGCCCGGGGCGACGCGAACGCGGTCTTCGTCTTCCAACTGGCGACCACCCTGGTCACCGGCGCGGACAGCCAGGTGCGGGTGGTCAACTCGCCCCGGCCGCTGTGCAACGTCTACTGGAAGGTCGGTACGTCGGCCACGTTGGGCTCCGACACCGAGTTCGTCGGCGTCATCATGGCGCTCGACTCGGTCAGCCTCAACCCCGGTGCCCGGGTCACACCCGGCGCGGTGCTGGCCCGCGACGGCGCGGTCACCCTCGACGAGAACACCGTGAACCGGGCGAGCTGCCTTCCGGCCGCGTCGCCGGGTGCGTCGGGCGTGCCGGGTCGACCCACGCCGTCGGTGTCCCCGTCTCCCTCACCGTCGGTGTCGCCCTCGCCTTCGCCGAGCCCGTCACCGTCGCCGTCCTCGCCGAGCCCGTCACCGTCCTCGTCGTCACCGAGCCCGTCGCCGTCGAGCCCGTCGCCGTCCTCCCCGAGCCCGTCGATCTCGTCGTCTTCGCCGAGCCCGTCTTCGCCGAGCCCGTCCCCGGCGGGGCCCACGCCGACCCAAGCCCCGGCATCGCCGGCCGAACCACCCGCACCGCCGGCTCCGGCCCAGCCCGAACAGCCGCCCGTCCAGCCCGAGCAGCCGGCCCAGCCCGAACAGCCCGTCGTGCCGGAAGAGCCGGTCCTGCCTGAGCGACCCGTCGTGCCGGAACAGCCGGTGATGCCGGCGGAACCGGGACAGCCGGGGGCACCCGGGCCGGCGGCCCCGGCCGTACCGAACTTCGAGGTCCCGCAGGGGCCGTGACCGGTCCCCGGGCCGGCCAGCCGCCGGCGTCCTGGAGTTCCTGCGGCAGGTCCCAGTGGTAGAGGGTGATCCACGGGTCGATGCCCTGACCGAGC